>NZ_QUED01000001.1:0-260587 GCF_003477865.1 Blautia sp. AF34-10 | reverse complement strand
CGGGAAGGGATAAACGCTGAAGGCATCTAAGCGTGAAGCCCCCCTCAAGATGAGATATCCCATTCGAAAGAAGTAAGACCCCTTGAAGACGACGAGGTAGATAGGGCAGAGGTGGAAGTGCCGTAAGGCATGGAGCTGACTGTTACTAATCGGTCGAGGGCTTGACCTGAAATGCAAAACAAAAGTTTTGCAGAAAATGGTTGTGTTCGGAAAGAAAGTATGGTATGATGTATAGATGTTAAGTGTATGCGGTTTTGAAGGTATATCTAGCGTAGGGGATTGGTCAAATGGTATGATAGGGGTCTCCAAAACCTTTGGTGGGAGTTCGATTCTCTCATCCCCTGTATTAGGAAAGAGTGAAGATACAAAATCTTCACTCTTTTTTCGTATTGTTTAAAAGAAAAGTCTAACAGAACAGGATTTACAGAATTTTAAGATATTTTTGTAAAGCAGGACTGTTTTTTATGGTGTAAATAAGGTACAATAGAGCCACAGAACATATTCAAAAATAATGAAAAATGAAACATGAGAAGGGAGTGGGTGTAACGTGAGCAGAGAAAAGAATGGAAGCCGCGGCACGGTAAAAGCTGTCATTTATCTTCTGATCGTAGTAATCCTTGCTGGAATGGTTGTTTATCTGACGCAGTCGTTGCGGCGGGACCGGGAGCCGGAGATTACGGGGACGTTTATTGACAGCAAGCTGGAGGCGGCGGGGGAGCTGACGTCGGCGAAGATGATTTATAACGGGCTGATTCATTACTCGGACGGGTCGATTCCGTTTCTGACGCAGAAGGCGTTTAATATGACATACCGTGCAGAGGTACGTGCGGGCGTGGATCTCTCGAAGGCGAATACGGAGGTGACGGATTCAGAAGTAACAGTTACACTTCCGGCAGTGGAGATTTTTGATATTTCCATCGACAATGATTCCATCCAGTATTACGATGAGAAGGCAGCGCTTCTGAACTGGGAGCGGAAGGAAGATGCGATGGATGCAATCGCGAGTGCGAAGGAGGATGTAGAGCAGCAGACGAAAGAAATGGATGACCTGGAAACGATGGCACAGGAACAGGCGAAAACACTGATTACCGGAATGCTGTCCGAGACGGTCGGGGACAAGACATTGGTTGTAAAATTTGAAGAATAGTACATAGACGGGATGTCGGCACTTCTTTTTGGGGGATAAAAAAAGGAGGGCCGGTATTTCTTCTGGCAGAAACACCGGCATTATGAAAAAGAAAAATCTATATAAATTGGAAAGAATATTAGGTTGGGACAACGGTTGAAAGATAGAGGAAGATGATTTGTTGTCCCTTTGTTTTGATACGTTTAGTATAGTTGTCATATGTGAGGAAAGTGTGAATGGAGTTTGAAGAAACTTTGAAAAGATTTGTGAATGGCGCGGGTGAACATCGGAACATCCCAACGCCGGATATCGCCGAATTTGCATAGAATTAACTTGAAAGTGAACACTGCTTCATGGTACAATCGTTTGGCATGTGTGAAATATGAGTTACATTTGAGAGGACAAAAACTATGGACTATAAACTGCTGCTGGACACCGCGGTCATGGCGGGAGAAATCCTGCTGGAAAGCGGGGCGGAGACGTGGCGGGTGGAGGATACCATGCTGCGGATGCTGCGCATGTCCGGCCTGAAAACTGCGGATGTACTGGCGCTGACGACCGGCTTTGTGGTAACGCTCGACGACCCGGCGATGGATTCCATGACTGTTATGCGCAGCGTAGAGAGCCGTGCAACGGATCTGAACCGGATCCATGCGGTCAATCAGCTTTCCCGCGATTTCTGCGAAGGAAATATCGACCTGGATGCGCTGTTCCACCGGGTGCGGGATATCTATCGTGCCAAGTCGGAAATTAAAAAAAATCTGCTCGCGATGATGGCGACGACCGCAGGCTTTGCAATCATGTTCGGAGCCGGGTTCTACGAAGTGCTGGCATCTGCACTTGCAGGTTTTATATCAGGAATCGGTGTTTACGGAGGAAAAAAAGCCGGGATGCAGTCGTTTCTTGTGAACTGTATCGGGTCATTTTTGCTGGCGGTCACATCTATTCTCTGTGTTCATTACCTGCCGGGGACCATGGATCTGAACGTCATTATCATTGCATCGATCATGCCCCTCGTACCGGGTGTGGCGATCACGAATGCGGTGTATGATACCCTGCACGGCGACTACATTTCCGGTGCGGCACGGATGCTTGAGGCGTTTGTAACCGCTGCGGCCATCGCAATCGGCGTGGGACTTGGCATGCTGCTGCTCCGTCCACTGGTGCGGTAGAGAAAACCGATACAGAAAAAAGATGAGGTTAAAGCAAAAATATGAGAATAGCAGGTGAAATCATCCTGAAATCCCTTGGAGCCTGGGTTGCAATCTGGGGATTTTCAAGACTGTTGAACGCACCAAAAAAGCTGGAATGCTACACGGCCGGTGTCGGTATGATCGGCTGGGCGGTCTATCTGATCGTGGAAGTATTCAACGACGGCATTCTGATGAAGAACTTTCTTGCCGCCGTTGCCGTCGCCCTGGTTTCCCAGGCAATGGCGCGTCATTTCAAAGCGCCGGTGATCCTTTTCGTGATCCCGGGCATTCTTCCGATGGTGCCGGGAGCCGGTATGTACCGCATCGTCTACTCGATCGTTATGGGGCCGGAAAACATGGTTGGAACGTATCTTTTAGAGACAGCGACCGCGGCAGGCGCAATTGCCCTTGGAATTTTCCTCGGAGAAGCGCTGCAGAAGGTATTTTTTTACGAATTCCATAGGTGATTTACGAAAAAAGTGAGAAATTTGCCAAAACCAAATTTTTTGCTTTTTTTTGTCGAATTTTATGATATACTTAACAGTGTATGTGCCCTTGGACAAAAGAAGAAATCTATAGGGGCATTTTTAACATCAGTAGACAAGAAGTCCCCCGCTTCTAAAGCGGTGGGATGAATTGTTAAAAGAAACATAACGGTAGTGGCGGGCGGAGAGAAATCGGTATCCTCCACTGACATGAGGTAAGTCACAGTCGAACTATTTTCGACATGTCAGACTCCGTGAAAATACCGACTGTGAGTGAAACAAGGAAAAAGAAGAGAAGTAAGTAAAGTGCAGACACAGAACTATGAGGAGCAAAAAATATGAAGTTTGAAGATGATGATTTAAAGGACGGTAAACTTTGGGCTGCCCTGCAAAAAGAGATTGACCGTGACCTGGCGGAAAAGGAGAGCGGTGAAACATTCCAGGAAGAACTGGCAGACATCGAAGACTCCATTGAATTTGAAAGCAAAGAAACAAAAAGCGAAGATCACATCCCGGATGAGACTGCAAATTTAAGTATCTGCGAAGTGTCCTTGAGGCAACTGAGCGTGCAAAAGACGAAGAAGCGAAGCAGAAAATGAAGCAGACCAAAGTGGAGCCTGTGACGCAGGACATCGAGATTCCGGAATTTACAGAAGAGGAAGAAGAAATCGAAGAGACGCCGGCGGAGACAAAAACAGAATCGGAACCGGAAGAAGTGATGGTGGATGATGATCTGATCATCAACGATCCATTCGCAGATGAGGATGATCTGCTGGGAGAAGAGAAGACAGAGACCAAGGGTTCGGAGAAAGAAGTGCTTGGTGATCAGGTGGAAGCCGCAATGGAGCGCCTCGTCAGCGACACGGTAGGCCATATCCCAATGCCGGAAATAGACGATGAGGATGATGACTACGACGATTATGAGGATGACGACGAAGAGTACATTCCGCATGGCGCAAAACCGCAGAAGAAAAAGGGAAAAGGCGGTGCGGTTATCGCCGTTGCAGCCGTTGCTGTTATTGCTGTGGGAGGCTTTTTCTATGGAAGCAAAATGTTCCATTACCAGAATTATTTTTTCAACGGAACAACCATCAACGGAGTAGACTGCTCGGATATGACGGCCAAAGAGGCAGAAACGAAAATCAAAGAGCAGGCTGCAAACTATACCTTAAATGTAAAATTCAAAGACAATGATACGAAGAGTGTCAGCGGAAAAGACATCGACTACACCTACGCCGGAGACGGCAGCGTGGAGAGCGTGTTAAAGAAACAGAACAGTTTCCTCTGGTTCCTGGGAAATGGCGGAAAAGAGAAAGATTCCCAGGTCACCATGCAGTACAGTCAGGAAAAACTGGATGCGGTGATTGATGGATTTGACGAATTCCAGTCCGCAGACGGTGAGAATGCACCGGCCAGCGCCTACATCACCTTCCAGAACAATGAGTTTGAGATTGTGGATGCTGTTATGGGTGAGGGAATGGATCTTACCCTTGCAAAACAGTGCATCGAAAACGCGCTGATCAATGCGGATACCGAAGTGGATCTTGAAAAAGCAGGCGTTTACGACGGAACCTTGGTAACAGCAGATGACGAAACACTGAATGCACAGAAGGATCAGTTAAATGAACTGGTACGCGCAAGTATCACATACAGTATGCCGGATGGAACAACACAGGTTCTTGACGGAAATACCATGAAAGACTGGCTGGCGGTCGATGCGGATGGAAATTATTCCAAAGATGAAAACCAGTGGAATGAAAAAGTAAAAGAATATGTGGCAAATCTTGCGGCAGCGATTGATACCGATGGCAAGGATCACACCTTCCCGGCAACCGGTATCGAAGGCGCGTGACCATCAGCCAGGAAGGCTACGGATGGAAAGTGGATCAGGAGCAGGAGATAGCAAAGATCGCAGAAGAAGTAGATGCTCACGCAGCAGACGCAAGAGAGCCGCAGTATGCGCAGAGAGAGTTTGCTGCTTCCACAGAGAACAACGGATTCGGCAAGACGTATGTTGAGGTTGATGCCAGCCGTCAGCATATCTGGCTCTACAAAGATGGAAATCTGGTTGTCGACGGTGACTGTGTAACCGGTCTGATGGAGCAGAGCAGCTACACGAAGCCGGGTATCTACACAACCGCAGCAAAAGAAAGCCAGAAAAAACTGCACGGAGAGCTTCAGGCAGACGGCAGCTATTCCTGGGAAAGAGATGTGGATTCCTGGATTCCGTTCAACGGAGAGATTGGTTTCTACGATGCTTCCTGGAGAAGTAGTTTCGGCGGAAACCTGTATCTGACTGCAGGATCGACGACAGGATCTGTTGCACTTCCGACTGCAGTGGCACAGGCATTATATGACAATGTCGATGACGGAACACCGGTTATCATTTATTATTCCGAAGCTTATGAGGTAAGTGAAGACACGCTTACTGTGACACAGGCACCGGAAGCAGATGACGAAAATGTCGATGATACGACGAATACCACGACAGTAACGCCGACGAGAACGCCATCCTACACGTACGATGATTACACGCCGTCAACTCCGTCAACCCCATCAACTCCATCAACCCCATCAACTCCATCGACCCCGTCTACGCCGGAACCGACCACAGCACCGACCGAGATCCCGTCTACGCCGGAGCCGACCGTAGCACCGACGGAGACCCCGTCCACACCGGAACCGACCCAGGAGCCGAGCGCACCGGATCAGGGAGACCATACGGGTGACGATGATTACCCAGGTAAGGGCGAGAGCTGAGAAAAGAAGAAATAGAACATAAAAAATACGCATTCCGTTATCAAAACAGGAATGCGTATTTTTTATGAGAAAGAAACTGTTAAAAATTAATTTTCCGGTACGAACAGTGTGACAAGATCCATCGGGGAAGTGATGGTGTAGTCCGGGTTTCGGTCTGACCAAAACCGTATGCGGCATGGACAAACGGGATTCCGGCCTCGCGTGTCGCCTTGTAGTCGCCGTCGGTATCGCCGACATAGACCGCGTGCTGCAGATGGTTCTGTTCGATGATTGTACGGATGTTGTCTGCCTTTGCCTTTCCGGTATCGCCAGGACAGAGATGGCCTTTGAAATAGTGACCGAGGCCTGTGGCTTCCAGAAAAACTTCGATATAGCCCGCCTGGCAGTTGCTTACGATATAAAGCGGGTAATGTCTGGAAAGAATAGAAAGTGCATCGACAAGTCCCGGATAAACAGGAGCCGGTGTCGCAAGAAGTGCCTCATGCTCTTTGGCACAGCATGCCTCGATCAGTTCTAACTGGCGCTCCTTTGGATATTCGTGGAAAATGACGGCGGCGATATCCGGGAGCAGGCGGCCGAACAGGCCTTTTAACACGGTTCCGGTGAGGTTTGGTGTCATATCAGTTTCTTTTTCCATAATCTGATTCCATGCGTCGGCAACAACGTCTGTGGAGTCCCACAGGGTGCCGTCCACATCAAAAATAATACTGTCGATCAAGAGTTTTTCCTCCATATCTTAAGGGTTTTGGTTATTCTTTTAAAGTATTTATTAATTTTAATCAAAAACACGTGAGAGCGCAATGTTTATTTTGCATTTTGGAGGAAAATGTGGCAAAATAAGAATGATATATTAACAGGAGATTACTATGCAGGACACAATCACAAAGCATTATTGAAATGGTATGGCGAAAATAAAAGAGTGCTGCCGTGGAGAGAAAAAAAGAACCCGTATGAAATCTGGGTTTCCGAGATTATGCTCCAGCAGACGAGGGTGGAGGCGGTCAAGCCGTTTTATGAGCGGTTTATGCGTGAACTGCCCAATGTCGCAGCACTTGCGGTCTGTCCCGAGGAAAAGCTTTTGAAGCTCTGGGAAGGCCTTGGTTACTATAACCGTGTGCGGAATATGCAGAAGGCCGCACAGAAAATTATGGAAGTGTATGACGGTGTATTTCCGGCAGATTACGAAGCCTTAAAAGGACTTCCGGGAATTGGAAATTACACAGCGGGAGCCGTTGCATCGATCGCGTTTTGCATTCCGGTGCCGGCGGTGGACGGAAATGTGCTTCGTGTGATGGCACGCCTCCGGGAGGACGGTGAGGACATTTTAAAGCAGTCCGTGAAAAACCGCGTGGAAGCGGAATTGACCGAAATCATGCCGGCAGAAGATCCGGGAGCCTTCAATCAGGCGATGATGGATCTCGGCGCAATGGTCTGTCTGCCGAACGGCGCACCAAAATGTGAAGTCTGTCCGCTTGTTGACCAGTGTCTGGCGGGACAGCATCAGACCTGGACGGAATATCCGTTTAAAAAGAGCGCAAAGCCGCGCAGAATCGAAGACAGAACCGTTCTGTTATTTCTGGACGGTGCGCACACAGCAGTGCGGAAACGGCCGAAAAAAGGACTTCTGGCGGGACTTTACGAGTTCCCGAACTTCGATGGCGTGCTCTCCGAACAGGAAGCACTTGAAGAGGCAGAAAAATTCGGCGTGACGCCGCTTCATATTCAGGCATTGCCGCCGTACAAGCACATTTTTTCCCATGTCGAGTGGCATATCACAGGATACGCCATTAAAATTGCAGGAAACGATGTGGAGCAGGAAGGGGAAGAAAAAGCCGGATTGATTTTTGCGGATGCGAAAACCGCGGCTGAAAGATATGCCATTCCGTCTGCGTTTGCGGAATACGCAAAATACACAGATCTGGAACGTGCCTGAAACGGCAGAAGAGCAAAAAAGAGCAGGGAGAAAAAAGATGAAGATTTTATCAATTGCAGTACCATGCTATAATTCAGAAGCATATATGGAGAAATGTATCGATTCGCTGCTGGTCGGCGGAGAAGAAGTAGAAATTCTGATCGTGGACGATGGTTCCAAGGACGGAACCACAGAGATTGCAGACCGCTATCAGGAAAAATATCCGACGATTGTAAAAGCGATTCATCAGGAAAACAAGGGCCACGGCGGAGCAGTCAACACGGGTGTGGAAAATGCGACGGGTCTGTACTTTAAGGTTGTGGACAGTGATGACTGGGTAAACCCAGAGGCATACCAGAAGATTTTAAATGTTCTGGCAGAAGTCGTACGCGGACCGAAAACACTCGACCTTCTGATCAGTAACTATGTGTATGAAAAAGAGGGCGCCAAGAGAAAACGTGTGATGCGCTATGCGAAATCGCTGCCGGAAGGCCGTTTTTTCGGATGGGATGAGGCGAAAGCTCTCGGCAAAACACATTATCTGCTGATGCATTCGCTGATTTACCGGACTTCTCTTTTAAGAGAGTGCGGCATGAAGCTGCCGGAGCACACCTTCTATGTGGATAATCTGGTTGCGTTTATTCCGCTTCCGTACGTCAAAACGATGTATTATCTCGATGTCAATTTCTACCGCTACTTTATCGGGAGAGCCGACCAGTCGGTTAACGAGAAAGTCATGATCGGCAGAATTGACCAGCAGATCCGTGTCAACAAGCTGATGATCGATTACCTTGGTGAACAGAAAGGGCTGTCGAAGCACCTGCGGAAATATATGATCAGCTATCTGACCATTATTATGACGGTTTCTTCCGTGATGATGATGCGCTCCGGAACGGAAGAAAATCTCGAGAAAAAGAACGATCTGTGGAGATACCTGAAACAGGAGGATGCAGCCGATTACTTCCGCATCCGCCACGGCATTTTCGGAACTGTTATGAGCAGCAAATCAAAACCGGGACAGAAAATTGCAGTCTATGCCTACAAGGTAGCGCAGAAACTGTATGGATTTAACTAGAAAGTAACGAAGCGGAGGAACGAACAATGCGAGTAGGAATGGGTTACGATGTGCATAAACTGGTGGAAAACCGGAAACTGATTCTGGGCGGTGTGGAAATCCCGTATGAATATGGCCTTCTGGGACATTCCGATGCAGATGTGCTGGTCCATGCCATTATGGATGCGCTTCTCGGCGCTGCAGCACTGCGGGACATCGGACGCCATTTTCCAGACAATGATCCGGCGTATGAGGGCGCAGACAGCATCGAACTGCTGAAAAAAGTGGGTGAGATGCTCGAGGAGCGGATGTATCTGATTGAAAATATCGATGCAACCGTTATTGCACAAAAGCCGAAGCTCCTGCCATACATCGACACGATGGTGAAAAATGTGGCGGAGGCGCTTCATCTCGAAGAGGATCAGGTCAATATCAAGGCAACGACCGAGGAAGGACTTGGCTTTACCGGAAAGAAAGAGGGAATTTCCGCACAGGCGATCTGCTGCATTTCCAAGGCACTCGACCTGATGCCGGACGACCGGATCGCAGGCGGATGCAGCGGCTGCCCAGGATGCGCAAAGAACGCAGAAGAATAAAAGAGAAATGCGATTGCACAAGGCCGGAAGATGTGGTAGACTGGAAGAAGAATAAGGGAGTAGTCGGCGGCATACGTGACGCTATAAGGCCAACAACCGAAGAAAAAGCATTTCTTCTGGCTTTGTATGAAATGACAAGACTTATCTGTATCAACAAATATGGTGCGGATAGGTCTTTTTCTATATAGAAAGAGACCAGTGTACCAGTGGGAACTTATCACAGGAACGCAAAAAGCGTTTTCAGAAGAAAGGACGGATGGAAATGAAAGAGTATCTGGAAAAAAGTTCGAAGATTCTTGATGAGTTACAGACAACGGAGCAGGGACTTTCCGAGGCGGAAGCTGCGCGGCGGCTTTCCGAACACGGACCTAACCGGCTGGCGGCGGGAAAAAAGAAGAGCAATCTGCAGCGGTTTTTCGAAGAGCTGAAAGACCCGATGATCCTGATCCTGCTCGCCGCAGCGCTGATTTCCGGCATCACATCGGCGTATGAAGGCGAATCGTACGCTGATGTGGTCATTATTCTCGCCGTTGTCATCATTAATGCGGTGCTCGGTGTTCTGCAGGAGAGCAAGGCAGAGAAAGCGATTGAGCTCTGCAGAAGATCGCGGCAGCCACGTCGAAGGTGATGCGCGGCGGGAAAATGGAAGTGAAAAAGAGCGAGGAGCTCGTACCCGGTGATATTGTAATTCTCGAAGCGGGCGATGCTGTTCCGGCGGATGGCCGTATTTTAGAGAGTGCCAGCATGAAAATCGAGGAAGCAGCGCTGACGGGAGAATCTGTCCCGGTCAATAAAACAGCGGATGTTCTGAACGCCGGCGCAGCCAGCGAGGTTCCGCTCGGGGACCGGAAAAACATGGTCTATATGGGAAGCACCGTTGTCTATGGCCGCGGCCGCGCTGTTATCACCGGAACGGGTATGAAAACCGAGATGGGAAAAATCGCCCATGTTCTGACGCAGTCGGCGGATGAGAGTACACCGCTGCAGAAGCGGCTGAACCAGCTCAGCAAAATCTTAAGCGTGATGGTGCTCGCCATCTGTGCCGTGATTTTCGTTGTCGGCATTTTAAAAGAGGGCGTGACGCCGCAGAACATCTTAAATACCTTTATGGTAGCCGTCAGCCTTGCCGTAGCGGCAATTCCGGAAGGACTTGCAGCAGTTGTCACAATCGTGCTTTCCATCGGTGTGACCAAAATGTCAAAGCGGAATGCGGTGATCCGGAAACTGACGGCTGTCGAGACGCTCGGCTGTACGCAGGTGATCTGCTCGGATAAGACAGGAACGCTGACCCAGAATAAGATGACCGTGGTAAAACATGAGGGAAGTGATATAAAACGTCTCGTATCCGTCATGGCACTCTGCTCCGATGCGGAGCCGGACGAAAACGGCGAGGCAGTCGGAGAACCGACGGAATGTGCGTTGGTCAACGATGCGCAGAAAGAGGGATGCCCGAAGAAGAGCCTGTCCGTCCAGTATCCGCGTGTCGGGGAAGCGCCATTTGATTCGATGCGGAAACGCATGACAACGATCCACCGCGCAAACGACGGAACGTATTTTTCCTGCACAAAAGGCGCACCGGATGAGATTCTGAAGCGGTGTACCTCCGTTTGGCGTGATGGCAGAAAACAGCCGATGACAGAAGCATTCCGGCAGGAAATCCTGTCGCAGAACAAGGCGATGGCAGACCAGGCACTCCGCGTGCTGGCGGCAGCAGGAAGAGCGTGGAACCAGATGCCGTCCTCCCAGGAGCCGGACTTTCTGGAGCAGGATCTCTGCTTTTTAGGACTTTGCGGTATGATTGATCCGGTGCGGCCGGAAGTAGTCGATGCGATCCGGGAATGCCGCGGGGCAGGCATCCGTCCGGTGATGATTACGGGTGACCACAAAGACACAGCGGTTGCTATTGCAAAAGAGCTGGGTATTCTGGAGGCGGGCTGGAAAGCGGTAACGGGAGCCGAGATTGACCAGTTAAGCGATGAGGAGCTTAACCGGAGAATCGAGGAATATGCTGTTTACGCACGCGTCCAGCCGGAGCATAAAGTGCGGATCGTCGATGCGTGGAAGCGGAAAGGCAGAATCACCGCGATGACAGGAGACGGAGTCAACGATGCGCCGTCGATCAAGCGTGCGGATATCGGCATCGGAATGGGCATCACGGGAACGGATGTGACGAAAAACGTGGCAGATATGGTGCTCGCGGACGACAACTTTGCGACGATCATCGCGGCGGTTGAGGAAGGAAGACGAATCTACGATAATATCCGCAAGGCAATTCAGTTCCTTCTGGCATCGAACCTTGCCGAGGTGCTGTCGATTTTCTGCGCGACGCTGATGGGCTTTACGATTTTAAATCCGGTGCATCTGCTCTGGATCAACCTGATTACGGACTGCTTCCCGGCGCTGGCGCTCGGTATGGAGGACGGTGAGGCAGACATCATGAAACGCCCGCCGAGAAATGCGGATGACGGTATTTTTGCGGACGGCCTCGGCTTTGATGTTGCGTTTCAGGGCATCGTGATTACGGTGCTGACGCTGGCGTCCTACTTCATCGGCCACTATCTGGAAGCCGGCCGCTGGGAAATCGTCAACAGCCCGGACGGCATGTCGATGGCGTTTCTGACACTCTCTATGGTGGAAATTTTCCATTCCTTCAATATGAGATCACGGAAAGGTTCTATTTTCCACATGAAGCATCAGAACAAGTATCTGTGGGGCGCGATGGCACTCTCATTTGTCCTCACATCCGCCGTCATTTACATCCCGGTACTGTCGAGTGCGTTCGGTTTTGAGCGGATCAGCGCGTTGGAATATGATGTGGCGATCGGCCTTGGACTGCTTGTCATTCCGGCGGTCGAAATCAGCAAGTGGATCCGGCGGAAATTTGCTTGACAAACGAGAAAAATTTGCATAAACTAGAACAAACGGAAACAGAAAAAGGCTTGGAACGGAAAAAGTAGAAAATCAGAATTGTTTCACAGAGAATGGCAGACAAATGGGGCTGGAAGCTGCCTGAAACGAGGGTTTTTGAAGTGCGTCCGGAAGCTGGCCGGGTGAAGCGGAAAAAGTGGGTAGTCCGGCACGGGTCCTGCACGTTATGCAGAAGAAAAGAAGAGGGCAGGTGTGCCCTTAAAGTAAAGTGGAACCACGGAGCTATTTCGTCTTTATCGGAGATGAAACAGCTCCGTTTTTGAATATTGCCCTTCGGGCAAAAAAGGTGGTAAGAAATAAAAATCTGAAAAAGTCCTGGCAGGAGGCAAGGAGAGGAAAGATGAGTTTTTTCGCGTATTTTAAAGAGGAATTTCAGGTGATTCAGGAGCGGGATCCGGCGATACATTCTCCCATGGAAGTCTTGCTGTATCCTTCATTTCGTGTTATGCTGAAGTACAGACGGGCGCACAAGCTATATCTGAAAGGCCATTACTTTCTGGCCAGGTGGATTTCACAGCGGGCAGCGAGAAAAACTGGTATCGAAATCCATCCGGGTGCGACGATCGGAAAGGGATTGTTTATTGATCATGGTTCTGGTGTGATTATCGGAGAAACAGCCATTATCGGAGACAACGTGACGCTGTATCAGGGCGTGACGCTTGGCGGTAATGGTAAGGAGACCGGGAAACGTCATCCGACGCTGAAGGACAATGTTATGGTCAGCGCCGGTGCGAAGATCATCGGATCGTTTACGATCGGGGAAAACTCCAAAATCGGAGCCGGATCGGTTGTGATCGAGGAGGTTCCGCCGAACTGTACCGTCGTCGGCGTGCCGGGGCACATTGTGAAGCAGAATGATGTGCGGATTCCGAGAAAAAGCATGGATCACATTCATCTGCCGGACCCGATTTTCGAGGATATCAAAGTACTGCAGCAGGAGAATACGGAGCTTACGAACCGTGTGCTCGAGCTGGAGGGCGAGCTGCGTCAGATGAGGAAAAAAGAAAGGACAGAACAGAAGTGACGGAAGTGGGCAAAGAGACAGAAAACGAGGAGCTTTTTCCAGAGGCGGTTTTCGGGGAGAAGGATTATCTTTCGGAGGTATTCGGACTGGAACAGCATGACATCCGCATGTATTCGCCGCTTACGCTGGCCTACATCGGGGATGCTGCGTATGAGATCGTCATCCGCACGATTCTGGTGCGGAAAGCAAATATGCAGGTCAACAAGCTGCACCGCCATGCGGCAGGGCTTGTAAAGGCGGAGAAACAGTCGGCGATGATTGAAATTCTGGAGCCGCTGTTTACCGAAGAGGAAAAACAGATTTATAAAAGAGGCAGAAATGCGAAATCCTATACCAAGGCAAAAAATGCGTCCACGATCGACTACCGCCGGGCAACCGGGTTTGAGGCCGTGATGGGGTATCTGTACCTGAAAGGGGATTACAAGCGGATGATCGACCTGATCCGGGCAGGACTTGGCGAAGTGTGAGAGCAGATAAGATTCAGAAAATAAAAAAGAAGCGGCAGGGCAGTGGGGCTTTTGAAAAAGCAAAAGTTCCCACTGCTTTTGGGACCGCGGAACAGGAATGATATGAGAGAAAACAACAGAAACGACAAGAGAAACTTTGAGAGAAGAGACGGAAAAAAACGTGACTTTAAGGGGAAACGAGATTACCGTGACAGAGACAGAAAACAGGAAGTACAGCAGGTGGATGAGGAGTTTACAGGCGGCATGGTAGAGGGAAGAAACGCTGTCATCGAGGCGTTCCGCTCCGGCAAGACCGTGGACAAGCTGTTCGTCCTTGCAAGCAGCCAGGACGGCCCGATCCGCACGATCATCCGTGAGGCGAAAAAACACGATACCATCATCAATTATGTAGAAAAAGAACGTCTTGACGAGCTGTCCACCACCGGAAAGCATCAGGGTGTCATTGCACAGGTGGCTTCCTACAGTTATGCAACCGTTGAGGACATCCTCGCGCGCGCAGAGGAGAAAGGAGAGCCGCCATTTATCCTTCTGCTGGACGGCATTGAGGATCCGCATAACCTCGGTGCGATCATCCGTACCGCAAACCTGGCAGGCGCACATGGTGTCATCGTGCCGAAGCACCGCGCAGTCGGTCTGACAGCAACCGTTGCCAAAACGTCGGCAGGTGCATTAAATTACACACCGGTGGCAAAGGTGACGAATCTGGTGCAGACCATGGAAATGCTGAAGGAAAAGGGCATCTGGTTTGTCTGCGCGGACATGAACGGACAGAGAATGTATGATCTCGACCTCAAGGGACCGATCGGCCTTGTAATCGGAAATGAGGGAGAGGGTGTCAGCCGTCTGGTGAGAGAAAACTGCGACTTCACAGCCACAATTCCGATGAAAGGCGATATCGACTCTCTGAACGCTTCCGTGGCAGCCGGCGTGCTCGCTTATGAGATTGTAAGACAGAGAAGCTGCTAGAAATTGCGGAAAATCACATTACGCTCCGGCGGAAGAAAGATGAAGGATACAAGAGATATGATGGTGAAAGATTACGATACCTGTACGGATGAGGAGCTGATTGCGCGTCTGCGGGCAGGAGAACGCGAGATTACCGATTATCTGATCGACAAATACAAATCGCTGGTGCGGACCAGGGCGAGGGCGCTGTACCTGGTGGGCGGAGATCACGAGGATCTGATCCAGGAGGGCATGCTCGGACTTTTTAAGGCAGTGCGTGACTACAAACCGGGGAAGGAGGCATCGTTTGCCACCTTCGCCGGCCTGTGCATCGACCGTCAGATGTATTCGGCAGTGGCATCGTCCCAGCGCCAGAAGCATCAGCCGCTGAACAGCTTCGTCTCGTTAAGTGAACCGGTTTCCGAGCAGGAGTTGCGCCTGGTGGACGAGGAGACACCGGAGGAGATCATGATCAGCCGGGAAAACGTAATCGGCATGCATGAGCGGATCAAAGAACGGCTCAGCAAATTTGAGTACCAGGTGCTGGAATTGTATCTGAAAGGGTACGATTATACGCAGATTGCAGAAAAACTTGGAAAGCAGCCGAAGGCAATCGACAATGCACTGCAGAGAATCCGCAGTAAAGTGCGGGAGGTCTGTTCGTGAGATGGAAAAACGACCGAAAAAATTACGGCGAATTGTCAAAAGTGCAGAAAAATCTGTGAACAAATAAAAATTTTCAAATTTGTAGAAAAAACTGTTGACAATTCACTATAGTTTTGATAGAATACCAAATGTAGCAAGGAGCTAACAAAAAAAACAAAACAACTTGCGAGTGCTGATGTGGCTCAGTCGGTAGAGCGTCGCCTTGGTAAGGCGGAGGTCACGGGTTCGATTCCCGTCATCAGCTTACTATGAAAGATCCCGGGAAACCGGGATCTTTTCGTTATATAAAAATATATTTCCGTCCGTGACAAAAATCTGAAAAGTGTGACATTTTGTGCATATTCTGGAACGTACAGGATATATATTTTTCCATAGGCTATGGATATAATAAAAACAGAAACTGGTGTGAAAGAAGGAATAGCAGGATAGAATCTGGTATTTCTTTTTTTGTGCAAAGGACAATGATCACAGGAGAAGGGAAAATGGAAGAAAAAAAATACTTAAAATGGTACAACAAAGTGGGGTATGGATCCGGGGATATTGCCGGAAACGTAGTATATGCATTTCTGTCAACATTTGTATTGATTTATCTGACAAACACGGTAGGTCTGAAGTCAGGAATTGTGGGAACGCTGATTGCTGTTTCCAAACTGTTTGACGGTGTGACAGATGTATTTTTCGGTGCGATGATTGATAAGACAAAGACGAAAATGGGAAAAGCAAGGCCATGGATGCTGTATGGATATATTGCTGCGCCGTAACACTGATAGCTATTTTTGCGATTCCGGAAAATATCGGGAAGACAGCACAGTATATCTGGTTTTTTATTGCGTACTCTCTACTGAACGCCGTGTTCTACACCGCAAACAATATTGCGTATTCCGCACTGACAGCGCTGATTACGAGAAACAGCAAAGAGCGGGTGGAAATGGGATCGTACCGTTTTATTTTTGCATTTTCCACCAGCCTGCTGATTCAGTCCGTTACGATTAAATTCGTTTCGTTGATGGGAGGTGGAGCAGCAGGATGGCGGATGGTGGCCATTGTGTATGCTGTGATCGGTTTGGCGGTCAACACGATTTCCGTTTTAGCTGTAAAAGAGCTTCCGGAGGAGGAAGGGGCAAAGGTAAAGAAAGAAGAAAAATACAGTATGAGAGAGGCAGCAGGTCTTCTCTTTTCCAACAAGTATTATCTGATGATCTGCGTGACTTATATTTTACAGCAGATTTATTCCGCGATGCTTAGCATGGGAATCTATTACATGATGTATGTGCTGAACAATGAAAATTTGTTTCCGGTCTTTTCATGGGCAATCAATATTCCACTGATTATCGCACTTATTGCCACACCGCAGCTTGTGACACGCTGGGGAGGGCTGTACAAACTGAATCTTACCGGATATGCGATTGGAACCATCGGCAGAATCCTGGTGATTCCTGCGGCCTATTATGGAAGCGTTCCGCTGATGTTGCTGTTCACGGCAGTTGCAGCTTTCGGCATGGGACCGTGGCAGGGAGATATGAATGCGGTCATTGCGAACTGCTCGGAGTATACGTATCTGACAAAACACAAAAGAGTAGATGGAACGATGTATTCCTGTACATCCCTTGGCGTAAAACTGGGCGGTGGACTGGGAACTGCGATCACAGGATGGCTGCTGGAATTCAGCCGTTTTGACAAGAAACTGTCGGTGCAGCCGGATTCCTGCCTGAACATGCTTCATATGATGTATTTATGGATTCCGGCCGTACTCTGCATTGTCATTACGATTCTGATGTCACGAATGAATGTGGAAAAAGCAAATAAGGAACTGATGGTTCATACAGAAAGATAAGCGAAAAGGTTTTAGTGGGGCGATCACACAAAAGAGCTGGCAAAGGCGATGTGTGATCGCCTTTTTTTTTCGTTGGCAACGAGTCAAAGTCAGTGCTTGGACGAGATTTTGGTGACTGTTGCGATAACTTGAGAAACTCGCGGAGCGTGTTTTTATGGAAAAAGTATACAAAAATAATGGGCGAAAATTGGTAAAAGTGCAATGATAGTAGAATAAAAAATATGAAAAATGAATTTTGATTAGGGAAATACCATATTTTGTGCATGATTTCCGAAATTCTGTTTATGTAATTTGTTCAGATTCTCGTCTATAATCACAAGTAATCGAACGAGCGGGAAGGAGGAAGAAAAGAGGGGCAGGAAACGAAAAGGTTTAAGTGAAACCGGAAAGGATTGGGATCTATGGTATCAATCAAGGATGTCTCGGTCGCATGCGGAGTTTCGGTGGCAACGGTCAGCAAGGCGCTGAATAATCACCATGACATAGGCGAGGAGACGAAAGAGAGAGTTCGGGAAACGGCAAGAAGGATGGGCTACGTTCCCAATTTTGCATCGAAAGTATTGAAGACGAACAGAACTTACAATATCGGGGTCCTTTTTTCGGGGAAATCAGGAAATGATCTGACACACGACCATTATGCAACCGTTTTGAACAGCCTGAAGTGCTGCGCGGAAGAAAAAGGGTATGACATCACTTTTGTCAGCAAAAACGGAAATCTTTCCGCCTGGGATCACAGGATGACGTATCTGGAGCACTGCAAATACCGCCGGTTTGACGGTGTGGCAGTCCTCTGTACCGATTTCCACGATCCGGAAATTCAGGAGCTGGTGGAAAGCGATCTCCCAGTCGTGACCTTTGATCATGTTTTCAACGACAGAAGCGCAGTTGTGTCAGACACTGTAAAAGGAATTTCCGATCTTGTCCGTTATGCCTTTGAAATGGGGCACAGAAGAATTGCATACATCCACGGAGAAGAATCAGCGGAGACAAAAAGCCGCGTTTCCTCGTTTTACCGGACATGCAAAGAGCTTGGGATTGAAGTTCCGCCGGAATATGTGCGGGAGGCGGCATACCGCGATACGACGAAAACGTATCTGGAGACCGAAGCGCTTCTGAAGTGCAGAATCTGTCCGACCTGCATTCTGTTTCCGGATGATTTCGCCTACATCGGCGGATTCAATTCCATTACACTGGCGGGGAAAAGAGTGCCGGAGGATATCTCGACCATCGGATACGATGGTATCGAGATCGGAAAGTATCTGGAACCTGCGCTTGCAACGTTAAAGCAGGATTCCGAACTGCTCGGAAGACGACTGGCAGAAAAACTTATCGATGAGATTGAACAGCCGAAAATATGCCTGGTGGAGCATCTTCTTGTGGAAGGAAAAATTTATCCCGGACGGTCGGTAAAGAAACTGACAGAAGCGGGATAAACATGATGCGGAACCTCTGCCGCAAAAAAGAACAGAGGAAGAAGGAGGTATGAAAATGAAAGATTTTCTCCAAAACACATGGAAACATAGAGCGCATGTGGTCATGGCGCTTCCGGCGTTTCTGATTCTGCTGTTTTTCAGCTATATTCCTATGGCAGGTCTGGTGATGGCGTTCAAGTCATTCGACTATTCCAAAGGAATCTGGACAAGTCCATGGAATGGAATTGAAAACTTCAAATTCCTGCTTGCATCCAAATCGACTTTCATCACGATGACAAAAAATACTCTGATGTATTACGTGATCTTTACCGCTCTCGGAACTTTTCTGAATGTTGTGATTGCCATTGCAATTGACCAGTGTGTGTTCAAAAAAGCCAGCAAGGCAATGCAGACCGTTATGATTATCCCGGTTTTCATTTCTTATGCGGCGGTTCAGTTTATCGTTTACGCATATCTGAGCACCGATACCGGAATTCTGAACAACACATTCAACATTGCGACAAGATTTTACTCGACGCCGAAGGCATGGCCGTGGATCCTGACGATTGTAAAAATGTGGAACAGCGTTGGTTACGGCTCCGTTCTCTATATGTCCGTTCTCGCTGGTATCGATACTTCGCTTTATGAGGCTGCCGAGATCGACGGTGCGAACAAATGGCAGCAGATCCGCCACATTACCCTTCCGTCTCTTCTCCCGATGATTACCGTTATGTTGCTCCTCAGTGTCGGCAATATCATGAGATCTGATACAGGTCTGTTCTATCAGGTAACAAGAAACAGCGGCGTGCTGTATTCAACGACACAGGTTATTGATTCCTACGTTTTGAACTCGATCTTTAAGAATTCGAACTTCGGATTTACTGCAGCAACCACATTCTTCCAGTCAATTGTCGGACTGTTCATGATGCTCCTTGCAAATGGGCTGGTTCGTAAAATTGCACCGGAAAACGCACTGTTCTAAGTCAGGAGGCATTGGAAAGTTATGAGTAAGAAAAACAATCACAATTATGTTCCGGCATCCAAGAGGGCCGGAGTCGGACAGATTATTTTACTTTGCTGTCTGATTTTATATACCCTGTTCTGCGCGCTGCCGATCATTCTGGTCTTTATCGCGGCCTTCACAGATGAGAAAATGATTGCAGCAAACGGCTTCAGCTATTTCCCGGCAAAATGGTCGACAGCCGGTATGAATGCCGTATTAAAATACGGAAAACAGCTTGCAGTATCGTACGGAGTCACCATTTTCATTACCGTAGGCGGTACGTTTATTGGACTGTTTGTCATGAGTATGTTTGCTTATTCCATCAGCCGAAAAGGTTTTCGCCTGAGCAAATTTTTATCGGTTTACATGTTGATCCCAATGCTGTTTAACGGAGGACAGCTTTCCTGCTACGTTATTTATACTTCGTATTACCATATGAAAGACAGCATCTGGCTGCTGATTTTTCCGCTCTGTGTTACGACCATGAACGTGATTATCATCCGTACCTACATAGCAAACAGCATCCCGGAAGAGCTGATGGAAGCGGCTAAGATCGACGGAGCCGGAGAGTACCGAACCTTCTTCCAGATCACCCTTCCGCTGATGAAACCAACCCTTGCAGCCGTTGGATTTATGATGGCAACGGCATACTGGAATGACTGGCAGAATGCACTGCTTTATATCACGAGTGATTCCAAGAAACCGTTGCAGTTACTGCTGGTCAATATTCAGAAGAGCATCGAGGTGCTGCTGAACTCCAGAAACATTCCGGCAGTCGCGCTGGCAGCTATCGGAGGAACTGTACCGCAGTATTCAGCAACCATGGCGACCGTAATCGTCGTTATCGGACCGATCATGATTGCGTATCCGTTCTTCCAGAAATACTTTGTCAAAGGTCTGACCGTAGGATCTGTCAAAGGGTGATGGAAACAATGGTATCCGGAACTGCGGTGAAGGTACCGTAAGTTCTGAACATACAAAACTACTCAAGGAGGGTAACAAAGATGAAGAAAAGAACAAGTAAAATCCTCGCAGTGATGCTGGCATCCGCGCTGGCAGCAGGTTCTCTGGCAGCGTGCGGAAGTGATTCCGGAACAACTGACACCAAGAGTACATTGGGAGAGTCTTCGAATGGCACGTCAGGAAGCGGCAATACGGAGAAAACTTCCGATGGCAAAACAAAGATCAGCATCTATCATGCAAGCTGGATGCTGGCGAATCCGGATAGCGCACAGGTACAGAAAGTACAGGATGCTATCAATGCTTATATCGGCGATAAGATTAATGTAGAAGTAGAACTTCACGATATTGCATCTGGTGAGTTTAACGATAAGGCAAATCTGGCGCTTGCCAATAACGAAATCAATCTTCTTACAACCGCAAGCTGGCAGTCTACGATCGGTACGGACGACCTGTACAGACAGAATGCAGTCTATGATATTACGGATCTGCTTCCGGGCACCACGCTTTACGATTCCATGCCGGAAGGAATCTGGACAGCAGCACAGTATGATGGAAAAGATTACTTTATTCCGATTTACAAAGAGGCATATGAAGGATACGATCTGAAGACCCGCCAGGCACTCGTAGACAAATTTGGATGGGATCTTTCTAATATAAAAACACTGAAAGATATCGAGCCTTTCCTGGAAGACTGCAAGAATGACGGAATTAAATATCCATACACGACAGGAAAAACAGCGATGTTCAACCGTCTCTACATGGATAATTTTGATTTCTTTGCCAGCTATTCGTTCCTCGGTGTGGACAGAGAGAAAGACGAAGTTGTCAATCCGATTCAGACAGACAAGTACAAAGAATTTACGGAGCTGATGTGTGATTGGGCAGAAAAAGGATATATTTCAGAAGATGAAGTAACAAAGACAACATCGGATTCACTGGCACAGACCCAGGACTGGGGCTGGAACTGGTGGACCTGTGTTCCAAACGATGAGGAAAATTCTGAGGGACGTGACAAACAGGATGAGGCAATTGTAGAGGGCCTTACCAAGAAATATATGCATTCAACCTCAACACTTGGCTCCTGCTATGCGATCACTGCAAACTCCAGTGAAGATCAGGCGAAAGCATGCATCGACTTTCTGGGACTTTTGTACACCGATACGAAATTAGCAGACCTTTATACCTATGGTATTGAGGGTGAGGACTATACCTTAAATGATGAAGGAAAAGTTGTTCAGGATTCTGAGGCTTATTCTCACAGCGCATGGGAATCCTGCTCTGTCATCCCGCTGACTCTGCTTGAGAATGAGCCGGATAACAAGGTAGAAATGTATGAGAAGATGAACAACGAGGCAGAAACTTCCTGCGCAGCAGGTTTCCGTTTTGACAAATCTAACGTAGAAGCACAGTACAGTGCATGCGTAAACGTTTTCGAACAGTATGGTTTTGTGCTGGAGAACGGCGGATATGCATCTGCAGATGTTGCGTCCGTGATTGACGAGTACCAGAACGCCTTGGATGAGGCCGGATATCAGGATGTCCTGAAAGAGGCACAGACCCAGTACGACGCATGGAAAGCTTCCAAAACAGAGTAATAATAGCACATACATCAGATGAAAATTTGAGATAAACGAGTAACACACATTTCCGCAATTGCCCCTTTTTGAGTAAATAAAAATCAGATATGTTTACTTGAAAAGGGGCATTTTTAGGAGAGGAGAAAAGCATGAATTATTTCAGTCTTGGAGAGCTTGTAATGGATCTTGCGCCGGAGGCAGAGAGGAAGAACCTGCGGAACAGCGAGGGAGCTTTTTTACGCCTCGAAAATGGGGATTTGATCTTTATCTACAGCCGTTTCCGTGATGAATCGGCGGCGGATGCAGCAGCTTCGGATTTGTGCCGGATTACGTTTGACGGGAAACTGCACAAGAAGAGCACGGATCTTCTGCTGAAGTGCGAGGACGAGGGCGCAATAAACATTATGTCTGTTTCGCTACTCCGTATGGAGAACGGGGATATTGGAATGTTTTATCTGGTGCGAAAAAACGAGTCAGATCTGAAAATGTACCTGCGCCGGTCGTCGGATGAGGGAAAGACATGGAGTGACCGCGTGCTCTGCACCGATGGAAAATTCGTCTTTGTTGTCAACAATGACCGCGTGATTCGATTGAAGAGCGGACGGATTCTGATTCCGGCTGCAGCGCATCCGGTGACGGAGACGCGATACAGTGAGATTGCGCAGATGACCTTTTTCTATTCAGATGACGATGGAAGAACGTGGCAGGAGAACGCAGAGCGTGTGGCATTGCCGTCCTCGTATCGGAACTGTGAGACGGGCCTGCAGGAGCCGGGTGTCATTGAGCTTTCGGACGGAAAACTGATGGGATGGGCGAGAACAGATCTCGGTCGCCATTATCAGGCATTTTCGGAGGATGACGGAGAGCACTGGTCGATGTGCGAGCCGTCCGTATTCACGGCGCCGAACAGCCCGCTCTCGATGAAGCGGCTGCCGGACGGAGCACTTCTTGCAATATGGAACCCAATTCCAGAGTACAATGGAAGAACAAAAGTCACAGACTATTTCCAAGGCGGCAGATGCCCACTTGCACTGGCATTTTCCTGGGACAACGGAGAACATTTTTCCGAACCGATTGCGTTTGAAAGTGAGGAGAGCCGCGGCTATTGTTACTGTACGATTTTCTTTACGGAGAGCGATCTTTTACTGGCATACTGCGCGGGAGGCATTGAAGATAAAAGCTGTCTTGCCAGATGCCGTATTCGGAAAATTCCGTGGGATACGGTTGTAGAATTGGAAAACCTTTTAAAAGGACAAAAATATAATGAATCAGAAAATTGAAAATTTAAAGGGAAAATTGATTGTTTCGTGCCAGGCACTTCCGGCAGAACCGCTCCATTCATCATTTATCATGGGAAGAATGGCACTTGCGGCCAAAATAGGCGGAGCCGCCGGAATACGTGCGAATACGGCAGAGGATATTCGCGAAATTCAGAAACAGGTGGATCTGCCGATTATCGGAATTGTGAAACGGGACTATGATGACAGCCGGGTTTATATTACGCCGACGGAGCAGGAAGTGGAAGAGCTGATCGCGGCAGAACCGGAAATCATCGCGATGGATGCGACAGGTACGGCACGGCCGGGCGGAAAGAGTCTCGATGTCTTTTTCCGTGAGATGAAAGAAAAGTATCCATCACAGCTCTGGATGGCAGACTGCTCGACAGTCGAGGAGGCACTGCATGCGGATGAACTCGGTTTTGATTTTATCGGCACGACGCTAGTCGGCTATACGGAGCAGAGTGAAAACGACCGCATTGAGGAAAACGATTTCGAGATTCTGCGGAAGATCCTTGCAGGTGCAAAACATAAAGTGATCGCCGAGGGAAATATCAATACGCCGGAGAAGGCGAGACGGGTGATCGAGCTTGGTGCCTACAGCGTTGTAGTGGGATCTATTATCACAAGGCCGCAGCTGATTACGAAAACCTTTACGGAAGAACTGAAAAAGTACAGCAAAAGAGAGATAGGATAATGAGAGACTTAGAAAAATATAAAGGAGTCATTCCGGCATTTTATGCCTGCTACGATGAAAAGGGAGAAATCAGCCCGGAAGGCGTGCGTGCACTGACAGAGTATTATATTCGAAAAGGCGTGAAGGGCGTTTACGTTAACGGATCCTCCGGCGAGTGCATTTATCTGACTGTGGCAGAGCGGAAAACGGTGCTGGAACATGTGATGGCCGTGGCGCATGGAAAGCTGACCGTGATTGCACACGTCGCCTGCAACAATACGAAGGACAGCCAGGAACTGGCGGCACATGCGGAGAGTCTTGGCGTCGATGCCATTGCGGCAATTCCGCCGATATACTTTCATCTGCCGGATTATGCAATCGCGGAGTATTGGAATGATATCAGCGCGGCAGCACCGAACACTGATTTTTTGATTTACAATATTCCGCAGCTTGCAGGCGTAGCACTGACACCGCAGCTTTTTGTAAAAATGCGGGAGAATCCGCGTGTGATCGGCGTAAAGAACTCGTCGATGGCGGTACAGGATATTCAGATTTTTAAATCGCTTGGAAAAGAGGAATGTGTTGTTTTTAACGGACCGGATGAGCAGTTTCTCGGCGGAAGAATGATGGGAGCCGACGGAGCTATCGGCGGTACATACGGCGCGATGCCGGAGCTGTACCTGTATATGGAACGCTGTATCCGTTCTGGCCATGCAGAGGATGCCAGAAAAGCACAGTATCAGGTGAACAGAATCATCGAAAAACTCTGCTCCGGTCACGGAAGCATGTATGCCGTCATTAAGGCGGTCTTAAAGATTCGCGAGGGACTGAACCTTGGCAGCGTGCGAAAACCACAGGCGAGGATGGCAGAAGCGGATGATAAGATTGTAAAAGAGGCAGCGCAGATGATTGAAGAGGCTATTCGCTGTTATGAATAGGAGAAAAAGATGATGAAACAATATATCTGCCTTGATATTGGAGGAACCTACTTGAAATATGGAATCCTGACGTCCGGCGGGCGATTTCTGGTGAAGGGGAAAGTGCCGACCCATGCCGAGCAGGGCGGGGCGGCTGTGCTCGCGCAGGCGAAAGGGATTGTGGTGGAGTACCGTGAAAAAAAGTCACTGGACGGAATCTGTATTTCCACGACAGGTATGGTGGATCCAGAGTCGGGTACAATTGTGTACGCGTCGGATGCTGTACCGGATTATGCCGGGATTTCGCTGAAAGCGGAGATGGAAGCGGCGTTTGGGATTCCTTGTGAGGTGGAGAATGATGTGAACTGCGCCGGGCTGGCGGAGAGTATTTCCGGCGCCGGCAAAGACAGCAGGATTAATGTATGCCTGACTGTTGGAACCGGCATCGGTGGTTGTCTGTTAGTAGATAAAAAGGTGTTCCACGGTTTTTCCAACAGTGCGTGCGAGATCGGTTATCTGCGGCTTACACAGGGAGAATTTCAGCGTGAGGCATCGGCGAGGGCGCTCTGTGCGCGTGTTTCGAAGAAAAAGCAGGAAAAAAAGTCGATCGGAGAGCGTTGGGACGGCGTGCGGATTTTCCAGGCAGCCCGGGAAGGCGATCGGATCTGTACGGAAGAAATTGACCGGCTGATCGATATTCTGGCACTTGGAATCGCCAATATCTGTTATGTGGTAAACCCGGAGACGGTGATTCTCGGAGGCGGCATCATGGAACAGAAATCGTACGTCCGGCCGCGGCTGGAAAAGGCGCTGATGCAGTATTTGATTCCACAGGTGTGGAAAAATACGAAGATCTGCATGGCAGAATATAAGAACGATGCAGGTATGATCGGGGCATTTTATCATTTCCGGGCAATGCAGAAGAAGAGAAAATAAAAGAAGATCAAAAAAATGTGTTTGAAAAGTCCAGCTGTAAGCTGTCTTTCAAACACATTTTTTCGATACGAAATAATACAATCAAGTTGTATCGCTGTTTTTCGCATCCGCAGCAAGAAGCTGTTTTCGGAACTGAACCGGCGACATACCACATTGCTTTTTGAAGAACCGGCTGAAATACAACGGATTTTCATAGCCGACGAGATTTGAAATCTCGGATACATTATAATTCGTAGTTTCCAGAAGCAATTTTGCATTCGTGATGCGCAGAGACTGGATATACTGCGCCGGTGTTGTCTGCGTATACTGCTTGAAGTTCTGGATAAACCATCCAACGCTAATGTTATGGTCTGCAGCATATGCTTCGATGCTGATGGCTTCGTTGTAGTGCTCGCGGAAATAGTCGACGGCACGGTCCATCTCGTCCATCAGCATCAGATTCTTTTTGCGTGGTTTTACAAGAATCTGGCGGTGGATGGAAATCAGAAGTTGCATAAAATAATGCACAAGCAGTTCCTCATAATCTTCGCGCTTCATCTGAAGTTCCTGGATCATGGAGAGATAGAGTCGTTTATATTCCATTGAGACGCCGGAATAAATCACGCGGGTATCGTCTGTAATCCCGTATTTGCGCAGAATATTTTTGACATTGTTTCCGGTAAAATGCACCCAGTAGATTTCGGGCTGTTCTGCCGCGTAATAGTAATAGCGCTGTTCCTCTTTGGGACGGTACAGAACCATATTTCCGGCAGAATGATCTTTTCCTCGCCGGAAAAATAGAAATGCGCTTTACCGGAAGCAACGTAAAGAAGCTGATAGTCCAGTCGTCCGCGCGACGGTGCGTCGGAAGTCTTTTTACTGTATACAGGCGGTAAGTGCCGCAACTTCCGATAAAAAGAGGATGCTTTTTATCCTTGAAATCCAGCCGTGTCTGATGCCAGTAGCCAGAATTAATATACAATTTATGTACCTCCTTGTTAAGTTGCATAAAATCAAAGCTGAAATTTGTAAGAAATTAGAAAAATAAGAAATAAAAACAGGAAGCAAACAAGTTGCTGACCTAAATTATAACATTTTGTACATGTTTTCGCAAATACAGTTTATGTGTTTTTACGAAAAAGTAGAATATACTGGTATTTGTAAGAAAAGAAATTTGTAGGAAATAGGAAAGAATAAAAAACAGGAACAAAGACAGGCTGGATCATTAAACAGGAGGGAACTTTATGATTGTACCGAAACATTTTGAAAATCTGAATGTGCTGCATGAAAATACCATGCCCAGCCATTCCTATTACATTCCGGCATCCCGGCCGATGGGTGCGTTGGTGCACAACCGGGAGGAGTCTGACCGGATGCAGCTTTTAAATGGAACTGGAAATTTCGTTATTATAAGAGCATTTATGATTTGAATGAGCCATTTTATCAGAAAAAAGAGGATCTGGAATCGTATGATGAAATTCCGGTACCGGGAAACTGGCAGAATTTCGGATATGACAGTCATCAGTATGCCAATGTACAGTATCCGATTCCATTGGATCCGCCGTATGTGCCGGTAGATAATCCATGCGGAACGTATATCCATGAGTTTACGTATCAGCGTGAAAAAAGTGCTCCGAAAGCATACCTGAATTTTGAGGGTGTGGATTCCTGCTTTTACGTGTGGCTGAACGGAACATACGTCGGCTATAGTCAGGTATCTCATGCGACGAGTGAGTTTGATGTGACAGAGGTGATCCGGGAGGGAAAAAACTGCCTTGCTGTGCTTGTCCTGAAATGGTGCGACGGAACCTACATGGAGGATCAGGATAAATTCCGGTTAAGCGGCATTTTCCGAGATGTTTACATCTTAAAACGGCCAGAATACGTATTATATGACTACTTCATCACGACAAAACTGGGAAAAGAATCTGCAGAAGTTGAGATCCGTGCCGATTTCCTCGGAGAAAAGAACGGGGTGCAGACGGAAATTCAGCTGTTTGACGGAGACGGAAATCTGATTGGAACAGGAAGCTTCGAGCCGCTTGCGGGAGATGAGAATTTTGCGGAGAAAGCAGTATTTACGGTGCAGAACCCGCATCTTTGGAACTCCGAGGATCCATATCTGTATCAGATGGTATTCTGTACCGGATATGAAACAATTACGGAACGCGTCGGAATCCGTGAAATCCACTGTGAGGGAAATGTGATTTACGTTAACGGAAAGAAGATCAAGTGGAAAGGCATCAACCGCCACGATTCCGATCCGGTGACTGGTTCTGTAGTCAGCCAGGAGCAGATGGAAAAGGATCTGCGTTTGATGAAGCAGCATAACTTTAATGCTGTCCGCAGCAGTCATTATCCGAATGTACCGTATTTTTACCAGCTTCTCGATGAGTATGGCTTTTTCTCCATTGCCGAGGCGGACAACGAGAGCCATGGTGCGCAGATGCAGTATCTGGAAAATGCGGAATGGGAAAATGTAGCGGAAAACTGGAACCGTAGGATTTCCAATAATCCTGACTTTATTCCAGCGACAATGGATCGCACGAAGCTCTGTGTGACGAGAGAAAAAAACCGTCCTTGTATTGTGATCTGGTCTATGGGAAATGAGTGCGGCTACGGCTGTACGTTTGAAGAAGCCTTAAAGTGGACAAAACAGTTTGACCCAACCCGTCTTACGGTCTATGAAAGTTCCGTATACCAGAGCCACGATCGCATTTACGATTATTCCAATATTGATATCAACGGCAGAATGTACTTCTCCATTGATGAGATTGAAGGATATATGGCAGAGAAGCCCCAAAAACCGTTTCTTCTGATTGAATACGGTCATTCCATGGGAAATGGCCCGGGAGATCTAGAGGATTACTTCCAAGAGATGGAAAAGTACGATACTGTGAGCGGTGGCTTTATCTGGGAGTGGTGTGACCACGCAATCTACAAAGGAACCGCAGAAAACGGAAAGCCGATGTATTTCTACGGCGGAGATCATGGGGAAAAGGTGCACGACGGTAACTTCTGCTGTGACGGTATGGTCTATCCGGACCGCACACCGCATACGGGACTTCGTGAGTACAAGAATGTGTACCGCCCGGCGCGTGTGATGAGCTTTGACCAGAAAACTGGAACCATGGTTCTGCACAATTACATGAATTTTGTGGATTTAAAGGATTATCTGTATCTAGCATATTATCTTTCTGTGGATGGACATCTCATCCAGGCGGGACAGCAGAATCTGAAAGACGGTATTCCTGCCGGGTGCGACGGCGTTGTAGACCTTCCTATCTCGGTTCCAGAGAAAGGAAAGTGCTTCCTGAAAGTAGTTTATCATCTGAGCCATGCGAATGCACTGCAGGAAGAAGGCGAGATTATCGGTTTCGATGAAATCCAGATTACGACGGAGGATAACCGGAATCAGGATGTTGTGGAACTGCTTTCCGATGTAAATCCAGAATTTCCAGCGCCAAAGGTAGAAGAGGATGACTGCCGAATTCATGTTTATAGCAGAGAAGCAGGCTTTGCGTATACGTATCGGAAGCAGACCGGCCTGTTTGAACAGATTTACGTCGAGGGAGAGGAACTTCTGGACTGCCCGATGGAACTCAATATCTGGCGTGCACCGACAGACAACGACAAGCTGATCAAATTGAAATGGCTCAAGGCGCGGTATGACCAGAGCTATGCGAGAGCGTACGAGACAAGCTGGGAATGCGATGGAGAGAATATCTGTATTACCAGTAAGATGGCAGTGACAGCACCTGTTGTACAGCCGGTACTCTGCATAGAGACGACGTGGACGATCCGGCCGAATGGTTTGCTTACAGCGAAAATGCGGGTGGAAAAAGATATGGAATTTCCGTTCCTGCCACGTTTCGGCATTCGCCTGTTCCTGAAAAAGAGCATGGATAAGGTCACATACCTTGGAATCGGACCGGATGAGAGCTATGTGGACAAGCGTCACGGCGGAAGTCATGAAATTTTCCAGAAATGTGTGGCAGAGCTACATGAGGATTATATCCGTCCGCAGGAGAATGGAAGTCACTGTGACTGCGATTATGTGAAAGTAGAGAGTGATACGGCTGTTCTGACGGCAGCAGGGGAGAAAACGTTTGCATTCAATGCATCGCTGTACACTGCAGAAGAGCTGACCGAAAAACGTCACAGCTACGAGCTTGTGCCGTGCGGAAGCACTGTGCTCTGTCTCGATTATGCGCAGAGCGGCATCGGATCAAACAGCTGCGGACCGACTCTTCTGGAACAGTACCAGCTGAATGAAAAGAATTTTACCTTTGAACTGAATCTGATGATCCGTAGGAAATAGAGGAGAAGACCGGAGCTTTTTTGCGACTCTGGTCTTTTTAACAGAAAAACAGGAGAAATGTGCGGTATGAAGAACATCAGCATGATGATAAAGCCGGTTTCCGGGCTCTGCAATATGAGCTGCGCGTACTGCTTTTACTGTGATGAGGCACAAAAGCGGGAAAAGAGCTGTTATGGTCAGATGAGTGAGGAGACACTGAAAAATGTAATCCGGAAGACGATGCTCCCAGCGGATGGTGTCGTGAGCTATACATGGCAGGGCGGAGAGCCGTCGCTTCGCGGACTTGAGTTTTTTCGAAGGGCGGTGGAACTACAGGAGAAATATAACCGGAACGGGGTACAGGTATTCAACGCGTTTCAGACGAACGGGTATGCGATTACGGAGGAATGGTGCGAATTTTTCCGGGAAAAGCATTTTTTGATCGGTCTTTCCGTGGATGGTACGCAGGAAATTCACGATGCATTTCGATGCGGAGCAGATGGAGGCGGCACGTATGATCGTGTGAAAAGAACGGCGGATCTGTTTTCGCGGATGGGTGTAGAGTTTAATGTTTTAACGGTTGTGACATCGCAGCTGGCGGAGCATACGAAAGAGATCTACGAATCGTATCGGAAAAACGGGTGGCAGTTTCAGCAGTATATTGCGTGCCTCGACCCATATGGAGAAAGAAAGGGAGAGAGGCCGTATTCACTCCTGCCGCAGCAGTACGGGGAGTTTCTGTCAGAACTCGCGGGTCTCTGGTACCGGGATCTGAAAAAAGGGCGTCAGCCCTATATCCGTCAGTTTGAAAATTATGTCGGCATGGCGGCTGGGTACCAGCCGGAATCGTGCGAGCAGTGTGGCATCTGCAGTGAGCAGTATGTCGTGGAGGCGGACGGCAGCATCTATCCATGCGATTTTTACGTGATGGATGACTGGTATATGGGAAATCTGAACCGTGACCGGCTGGATGCAGTCGATGCGAAACGGCTGGAAAAATCCTTTATCGGGCGATCGGCACCGAGTGTGAAATGCCGGGAATGTCGTTTCTTTTCTTTATGCCGTGGCGGCTGCATGCGGAACAGGACGAAGGATAGAAATGGAATATATCAAAATGATTCTGCGAAGGATACCAGCTCTTTTTCGGGCAATGGTACGATAAATTTGCAGAACTTGGACAGAAGGTAAGAGATGGGAGAGGATAAGACATGAAAAGACAAGTTGTATTTCTGATGACGGATACCACGAGAAAAGATATGGTAGGATGCTATGGTAACGAGAAAATGAAGACTCCGAATCTGGACCGCCTGGCAGCGGAGGGCATTCGATATGAAAACGCATATACGTGTCAGCCTGTATGCGGACCGGCGCGGAGTGCAATTTTTACAGGAACCTTTCCACACACAAACGGCATGGTGACAAACAGCATTGCGATGGGGGATAATGTAAAGACGATCGGACAGCGCTTGAGTGATCATGGAATCGCATGCGGCTATATTGGAAAATACCATCTGGACGGCGGCGACTACTTTGGAAACGGCAGATGCCAGAAGGGTGGAATCCGGATTACTGGTATGATATGAAAACGTATCTGAATGAACTGAGTGATGCAGATAAAGTGCGCTCAAGGGATCCGAAAGAGGCATACAAAGAAGGTTTTTCAGAAGAGTTTACGTATGCGCACCGCTGTTCAAATCGGGCAATCCGGTATCTCGAGGAGTTTCAGGATCAGGACTTTTTCTTAACCGTTTCTTACGATGAGCCGCACGGACCGTCGCTTTGCCCAGCACCATTCAACCATATGTATGATGGATTCCAATTTGAACATAATCCGAGTTTTCAGGATGATCTGTCGAAAAAGCCGTTTATGCAGCGGCTGTGGGCAGGAAAGAATCTGTATGCATCCGAAGAGAAGATCAATCAGGCATCAGATGGCTTGGCGCTATTCCTGGGATGTAATTCCTTTGCCGATTATGAAATCGGGCGCGTGCTCGATAAGATCCGGCAGATCGCACCAGATGCGTTAGTTATCTTTACTTCGGATCACGGCGACATGCTGGGAGCACACCGGCTGTTTTCGAAAAATGCGGCGGCCTATAAAGAGGTGGCAAATATTCCGTTGATCATAAAAGGCGGAGCTGTCGGCTGTATCGAGGAAGCTCCTGCATCCCATATTGATCTTACACCGACGATAATGGAATACTTCGGGCTGCCAGTTCCGAAGCTGATGGAAGGAAAGAGTATGCTTGCTCAGATTCAGGATCCGTCTGTGAAGATTAACGATGAGGTTTATACAGAATTTACTCGTTATGAAGTGGATCATGACGGCTTCGGCGGTCTGCAGGTCATGCGGGCGGTGACTTCGGACCGATACAAGTTGGTCATTCACCTCTGCGATACAGATGAATTTTACGATATGCAGGCGGATCCGCATGAAATCCAAAATCTGATCGATGACGAGCGGTATGCGGAAGTTCGAAATGAACTGCACGACAAGCTGATTGCGCATATGAATGATACGCGGGATCTCTATCGCGGCTATCAGTGGAGGATGCGTTCGTGGAGACCGGATTTCATACCGAACTGGGAGAATGAAGGATATACGAGACAGCGCGAAAACGAGGAATACGAGCCGCGGCAGCTTGACTATGATACAGGGCTTCCGATGGAGACGGCGGTGAGAAAGAAAAACTGACGGAATTTCGCAGAGCGTATTTCTTATAGTTTTTTCGTGCAAAATCCGCGTGGAGATGATAGAATAGTGACAACAGAAAAAATGAGGTGAAGAAAACAATGGAATCAAAACGTAAGATACTGCAGAAACTGTTTTTTTCCACGCTGTATTTGAGTGCGTTTACGTTCGGCGGCGGTTATGTGATTGTGACGCTGATGAAGAAGAAGTTTGTGGATGAGTATCACTGGATTGAGGAGAACGAGATGCTCGATCTGGTGGCAATTGCGCAGTCGTCACCGGGACCGATTGCGGTGAACGGGGCGATTGTTGTCGGGTATAAGCTGGCGGGAATGGTTGGTGTGCTGGTTTCGATTATCGGAACAATCATTCCGCCGTTTCTGATTATTTCCGTGATTTCCGTCTGCTATCAGGCATTCCGGGATAACTTTTTTGTGAGCCAGATGCTAGAAGGGATGCAGGCCGGTGTCGGGGCCGTGATTGCATCGGTGACGTATGAAATGGGAGCAGGCGTTGTGAAGGAAAAAGACAAACTGTCGCTGGTAATTCTTGTGGGAGCGTTTGCGGCGGCGTGCTTTTTTAGCGTGAATGTGATCTATATTGTTCTGATCTGCGGCGCTATCGGTGCGGTGCGGACGATTCTAGAGAGACGGAGGAATGCGAAATGATCTATCTTCAGTTATTTTTAAGCTTTTTCCAGATCGGCCTGTTCAGCTTCGGCGGAGGCTATGCCGCCATGCCGTTGATTCAGGGGCAGGTGGTGCAGGGACACGGCTGGCTTTCGATGTCGGAGTTTACGGATCTTATCACCATCTCTCAGATGACACCGGGGCCGATCGCAGTCAATTCGGCAACCTTCGTCGGAATTAAAATCGCAGGCATCCCAGGAGCGCTCGTGGCAACGTTTGGATGTATTCTGCCGTCGTGTATTCTCGTCACACTGCTTGCGAAGCTATATTTAAAATACCGCGAAATGGCAATGCTCCAGGGAATCCTCCACTCCCTCCGCCCGGCGGTTGTGGCGATGATCGGTTCCGCAGGGATTTCAATTCTGGTCACGGCGTTTTGGAGTAGTGAAGGAGATACCGTGATCCGGCTGGCGCAGACGAACTGGAGTCTTGTCGTGATCTTTATCATCAGCCTCATTCTGCTGCAGAAAGGCAAAAAGAACCCAATCTTTGTGATGGTACTGGCCGGGGTGATGAAGGTGGCAGTGGCGCTGGTGGAAAAATTTGCGGCATGCTGTGGGACGATTTTTTAAATTCAAAGGTGAATGCTTTTCAGGACGTATTAAACTCAAGAATATATATCGATAAAACAGGATTGCTGGAATACACCAACAGTGTGATTGACACAACATCGAAGTTTATCTGCAACAGCCGCCCCAGAAGATTTGGAAAATCGATCACAGCGGATATGATGACTGCGTACTACAGCAGAAGTCTGGATACAGAAGAAATGTTTGAAAAGCTTAATATTGGTCAGGCGGCAAATCAGAAAATACAGGATGAATATCAAACAGCAGATTCTTAATAGGGAAGGTAAACATAGTGTTATACATTATTTTTGATTTTATAATGGCAGTAATTATGTTTATGTCACTTCCTTTTATTGTTGGAATAATGGTAGATATCCGCCATCAGGGAATTGGGTGCTTTGCGGCATGGGTAATATGGGGAGTTATGCTTATCTTATCGTTGAGGCTGTTTGATGCTCTGAAATTAAGATGTCAAAAAAAGCCAGAAAAAAGATAAAAAGGATCTTTCTTTCTAAACATGAATCGTGTATAATAAGCATTACTGTTCGGGGCCTGCCTGGAGAAATCCAGAAAGGCTCCGATTTATGTCATTTATTTTATACAGCAAGAAAAGGGGGAAACCATGCAGAAACACAGAAAATTTATTGGGAACAAACGGTTTTACCTGATGGTACTTGGCGTTGCGATGCCGATTATGATTCAGAACGGTATCACCAACTTTGTCAGTCTTCTCGACAACATCATGGTAGGACAGGTCGGTACCGAGCAGATGTCCGGCGTTGCAATTGTCAACCAGCTTCTTTTTATCTATAACCTTTGCATTTTCGGAGGGGTATCCGGTGCAGGAATTTTCACTGCGCAGTATTTCGGACAGGGCAACGACGAGGGTGTGCGAAACACCTTCCGCTTCAAGCTCTGGATCGGCGTGATCCTGACGGCAGCGGCAATCACTATTTTCCTTGGTGCGCACGAGCCTCTGATTCGTCTCTACCTGACAGGAGATCAGGGAAGCCAGGACATGAATGCGACATTAGCCTATGGCATTTCTTATATGAAGGTCATGCTGGTAGGACTTCCGCCGTTCCTGTTTGTGCAGCTTTATGCCAGCACGCTGCGCGAATGCGGCGAGACGATGCTTCCGATGAAGGCCGGTATCACAGCCGTATTTGTCAATCTGATTTTTAATTATATTTTAATCTACGGAAAATTCGGCGCACCGCAGCTCGGAGTTGTCGGCGCGGCAGTTGCAACGGTGCTGTCCCGTTACGTGGAGATGGCGATCGTGCTGATCCGCACGCACGGAAACAAAGAAAAATATCGTTTTACGAAGCATCTGTACCGCACGATCCGTGTTCCGGCGGCTTTGACGAAACAGATCCTTATCAAAGGAACACCGCTGATGCTGAACGAAACGTTCTGGGCAGGCGGCGTTGCGATCCTGATGCAGTGTTACTCCGTGCGTGGACTGAATGTCGTAGCCGCGATGAATATCTCCAACACGATCTCGAACCTGTTCAACGTCGTTTTCATCGCACTCGGCGATTCCGTTGCCATCATCGTCGGACAGCTCCTCGGAGCCGGAAGGATGGAAGAGGCAAAGGATACCGATACGAAGCTGATCACGTTTTCCGTATTACTCTGCATTGTGATCGGCGCGCTGATGGCGCTCGTGGCTCCAATCTTCCCACGCCTCTACAACACGACGGACGAAGTACGCCACATGGCGGCAATCTTCATCGTGGAAGTGGCCATGTTCATGCCGGTCAATGCATTCCTGCATGCAAGCTACTTTACCCTGCGCTCCGGTGGAAAAACGATCATCACGTTCCTGTTCGACAGCGTCTTCATCTGGGTTGTCAGTGTGCCGGTGGCTTTCTGCCTGAGCCGTTTTACCGGACTTTCGATCTACGCAATCTACTTTATGGTTATGTCGGTTGACCTGATCAAGTGCGTGATTGGATTTGTCCTTGTCAAGAAAGGAGTCTGGCTGCAGAATATTGTGGCGGAGTAAAGAAAAAAATCTGTCTGTTTTCCAGTCTGAAAAGGATGGGAGGCGGGCAGATTTTTTGCTTTATAAAAAACTTTGTTGAATTTTACTGTAAAGCAAAAAAAGCCCTCCGGGCAGGATCGGACTGCGGCTGAGAGAAAGAAAAAGAGTATTTTTGATAAAATTTCGCAAATGAAGCAGCTGTTTTTGGTGGAAAAGTGGAAATTTTTTCATTAATCAAAACACCGGTTGAAATTTAGAGAACGCTTGTTATAATAGGGGTGCAGCGAACAGACATCCCGTGTGACGCGTGAATCTCTCTTCCTATTATTAATGAGACGCAGTCACACATGAAATGGAGGAAAAAAGCGATGGATTACGCAAAAGAATCATTAAAGATGCACTATGAATTACGCGGAAAGCTTGAGGTCACTTCCCGGGCGGCCGTAGATACAAAAGATGCCTTGAGTCTTGCCTATACACCGGGTGTGGCGGCGCCGTGCCTGGAAATTCAGAAAGATGTCAACAAGAGCTACGAGCTGACCAGAAGATGGAACACGGTAGCTGTTGTTACAGATGGAACCGCAGTTCTCGGACTTGGAGATATCGGCCCGGAGGCCGGCATGCCGGTCATGGAAGGAAAATGCGTGCTGTTTAAAGAATTCGGTGGTGTCGATGCAATCCCGCTCTGCGTGCGCAGCAGGATGTGGATGATATTGTCAATACCGTGCGTCTTCTCGCAGGAAGCTTCGGCGGTGTCAACCTGGAGGACATCTCCGCACCGAGATGTTTTGAGATCGAGAAGAAATTAAAGGAATGCTGTGATATTCCGATTTTCCACGATGATCAGCATGGAACAGCCGTGATCACACTGGCCGGTGTCATCAATGCGCTGAAACTGGTTGGAAAGAAACTGGATGAAGTCAAAATTGTTACCTCAGGAGCCGGTGCAGCCGGAATCGCCATTATCCGCCTGTTGATTTCGATGGGTCTCAAAAACGTCATCATGACAGACCGCAAAGGGGCGATTTACGAGGGACGCGACGGCCTCAACCCGATCAAAGAGGAGATGGCGAAGATCACAAACTACAACCATGAGAAGGGCACGCTTGCAGAGGTAATCAAAGGAGCCGATATTTTTATTGGCGTTTCTGCGCCGGGTACGCTCACTCCCGATATGGTACGTACGATGGCAAAAGATCCGATCATCTTTGCCTGCGCAAATCCGACGCCGGAGATTTTCCCGGACGAGGCGAAAGCAGCAGGAGCAGCCGTTGTCAGCACAGGAAGAAGCGATTACCCGAACCAGGTCAACAACGTACTCTGCTTCCCGGGCATCTTCCGCGGAGCGCTCGATGTGAGAGCATCTGATATCAACGATGAAATGAAGGTCGCAGCAGCTTACGCAATCGCAGGCCTGGTAAGCGATGAAGAGCTGAACGCAGACTACATCCTCCCGGCAGCCTTTGATCCGCGTGTCAAAGATGCGGTGGCAGCAGCCGTTGCAGAGGCAGCAAGAAAGAGCGGCGTAGCGAGAATCTAAACAGAGTTTGATATAAAAGAAAACGACAGAAAAAGGCTTCCCGGACAGCAAGAAAATCCGGGAAGCCTTTTTGCGTATCATTAAGAAATTATGAAGGAAAGCAGCAGTTACATTCAGCCAGCCAGATCGTCTTCTGCCGGCAGTTCCGGTCCGGTCAGAGCGTACGGATCGAGAATGTCGTCGAGCTGTTTCTGTGTCAGCAGTTCGTCTTTCAGAACCAGAGAAGTAACACTCTCGCCCGTCTTCAGCGATTTCTTTGCAATCGAGGCCGCTTTCTGGTATCCGATATACGGGCAGAGCGCCGTTGTGATGCCGACACTCTTCGAAACGAGATCCTCGCACCGTTTCTCATTTGCGGTAATGCCGAGAATACAGTTCTTCACAAGCGTATTCACAGCGCCTGTCATCGAGGTGATGGAAGAGAACAGGGAGTAGAAGACAACCGGTTCAAACGCGTTCAACTCCATCTGCCAGCCTCAGCCGCCATCGTGATTGTGGTGTCGTTTCCGATGACATGGAAGGCAACCTGTGTCACAACCTCCGGGATAACCGGGTTGATCTTGCCCGGCATAATCGAGGATCCGTTCTGCATCGGCGGCAGGTTGATCTCGCCGAATCCGGTCCGCGGTCCGCTGGACAGCAGGCGCAGGTCGTTGCACATCTTGGAGAGGTTGACGGCGCAGGTCTTTAACGTGTTGGAGATCGTCACAAATCCGTCGAGGTTCTCCGTCGCGTCAAACAGATCGTCCGCCTGCATCAGCGGATAGCCTGTCACAGCAGCGAGGGTCGGCACGATGTGGTGGAGATAGTAATCGGAAGCATTGATCGTCGTACCGATGGCTGTTCCGCCGAGGTTCAGGGTGAACAGCTCTTTTCTGGCGCATTCGATCCGGCGGATATCACGCTCGATCATCGTTGCGTAAGCGTGGAAGCTCTGGCCGAGACGCATCGGAACGGCGTCCTCAAGCTGGGTTCTTCCCATCTTTAAAATGTGGTCAAATTCCTGGGACTTATCGAGCAGTGCTGCGTGGAGTGACTCGAGCGCATGCAGAAGATCCGGGAGCAGATCGAGTACGGTCAGTTTTCCTGCACTTGGGATAACGTCGTTTGTGGACTGTGCCATGTTGACGTGGTCATTCGGGTGGACAATGGTATAATCACCCTTGGTGCCGCCCAGGATTTCGATGGCGCGGTTTGCGATGACTTCGTTTGCGTTCATATTAGCACTCGTTCCGGCGCCGCCCTGGATGCCGTCAACGATGAACTGGTCTTTTAATTTGCCGGCAATGATTTCATCACAGGCATAGATAATGGCAGCCGCTTTTTCCTCCGGCAGTCTCTGTGCTTCGCGGTTGGAGATGGCAGCTGCCTTTTTAATTTTCGCCAGATTCTGGATCATGACCGGGTGGATCGACGTTCCCGTGATGGGAAAATTCCGTTTTGCCCGCAGGGACTGTACCCCGTAGTAGGCGTCGGATGGGACTTCAAGGGAACCAATGGAATCTGCTTCAATTCTTGTCTTCATAATAATCTCCTTCTTTCTGCACGCATTGAGTTGTGTATATTGTCTGAAACAATTCTTGCTTTGCCTTTCGATACCGGAAGAATAACACCAGGCAGAAATTTGTAAATACCGCCGCCGAAGAACTGTGGAATCTTATTTATTTTTGTATTTGATTTTAAATACCAAGGGAAAGAGGCACTTTTACTTATTTTTCGAAAGCAGTTTCCGCGAGGACACGTTTTCGTAGACAAAAAACGGCGAACGTGATATGCTGAACAGTATAAAAGTGAAAAAACAGGAGAGCAGCGTATGAAACATGAAAAAAGCAATAACGATGCGATGCGCCATGAGCTCGATCACATCGATGCAAAAATCTTGAATCTCCTTCGGGAAAATGCCAGGATGCCGCTGAAAGAAATCGCGGAACACGTATTTTTATCCTCCCCGGCAGTTTCCGCCAGAATTGAGCGGCTGGAGAAGGAAGGCTACATTACAGGATATCAGGTCAAATTAAATCCGGCGCTTTTGGGATATCCGATCAAAGCGTTCATCAACTCGAGGTTGAGCCGGTTCAGAAAAAAGAATTTTATCCCTATATTGAAAAGGTCCACAATGTCGTGGAATGTAATTGCGTTACCGGTGATTACTCCATGCTCATTGAGGGCCTTTTTGTTAGCACCATTGAGCTCGACCAGTTTATCGGCGAGCTGCAGCATTTTGGACGGACGCGGACGCAGATCGTGTTCTCGACCTCCGTGGAGCACCGCCAGGTGACCGCACACGAGGCAGAAGAATAGGCACCGGTCCGCTCCGGCGGCTTTGTGTACCGAAAAAAATGCTTTGCAGGAGAATGCTTTTGTGTTATAGTGATAGAATACACAGAGCATTTTGCGCCCTTTTCGGGACAGTGCTCCAAACGAAAAGATTCGAGGGAGGCCTGACCTTATTATGGAAGAAAAAGAAGTTGTTTCCAAAAATTTTATCGAGCTTGCGATTGACAAAGATCTGGCAGAGGGCGTTTACGACCATGTATGCACACGATTCCCGCCGGAGCCAAACGGCTATCTTCATATCGGACATGCAAAATCCATCCTGTTAAACTACGGTTTATCACAGGAGTACAACGGAGAGTTCCACATGCGTTTCGATGATACAAACCCGACGAAAGAGAAAACCGAGTTTGTTGATTCCATCAAAGCCGATATCCAGTGGCTTGGTGCAGACTGGAAAGATCATCTGTACTACGCATCCGATTATTTCCCACAGATGTATGAGGCAGCCGTAAAACTGATCAAAAAAGGAAAAGCATTCGTCTGCGATCTGTCCGCAGAGGAGATCCGTGAGTACCGCGGAACCTTAACCGAGCCTGGAAAAGAGAGCCCGTACCGCAATCGTTCCGTGGAGGAAAACCTGGACCTGTTCGAGCGCATGAAAAACGGCGAATTCGAGGACGGAAGCAAAGTACTCCGTGCGAAAATCGATATGGCATCACCGAACATCAACATGAGAGACCCGGTTATCTACCGTGTAGCCCATATGCATCACCACAGAACCGGCGATACCTGGTGCATCTACCCGATGTACGACTTCGCGCATCCGATCGAGGACGCCATCGAAGGCATTACCCATTCTATCTGTACGCTGGAGTTTGAGGACCACCGTCCGCTGTACGACTGGGTTGTACGCGAGCTGGAATATCCGATGCCGCCGCGCCAGATTGAGTTTGCAAAGCTGTATCTGACCAACGTGGTTACCGGAAAACGTTACATCAAAAAGCTGGTAGAGGACGGCGTGGTAGACGGCTGGGATGACCCGCGTCTCGTATCCATCGCAGCACTCCGCCGCAGAGGCTTTACACCGGAGTCCATCAAGAAATTCGTAGATCTGTGCGGTGTATCAAAAGCAAACAGCTCCGTTGACTATGCGATGCTGGAGTACTGCATCCGCGAGGATCTGAAGCTGAAAAAAGCCCGTACCATGGCAGTCTTAAATCCGGTGAAACTTGTCATCGACAACTATCCGGAAGACCAGATTGAGATGCTGGAAGTACAGAATAACCTCGAGAATCCGGAGCTTGGCAGCCGTCAGGTACCGTTCGGAAGAGAACTGTACATCGAGCGCGAAGACTTCATGGAGGAGCCGGTCCGCAAATACTTCCGTATGTTCCCGGGCAATGAAGTCCGCCTGATGAACGCATACTTCGTCACCTGCACCGGATGCGAGAAAGACGAGAACGGAAATATTACCGTAATCCATGGAACGTACGATCCGGAGTCCAAGGGAGGAAATTCCCCGGACGGAAGAAAAGTAAAAGGAACAATCCACTGGGTAGCAGCAAAGACCGCCGTCAAAGCAGAGTGCCGTCTGTACGAAAACCTGATCGACGAGGAGAAGGGCGTTTACAACGAGGATGGTTCCATGAACCTGAATCCGAATTCCCTGACCGTATTAAAAGAGTGCTATCTGGAGCCGTCTTTAAAAGATGCGAAAGCATATGACAGCTTCCAGTTTGTCAGAAACGGATTCTTCTGTGTAGACGCAAAAGATTCCAAAGAGGATGCGCTGGTGTTCAACCGTATCGTATCCCTGAAGAGCTCTTTCAAGCTGCCGGCAGCGAAATAAATAAGAATTTTGAAATGGAACAGAGCAGCCGCCTGGATGAAACCGACATCCCAAGCGGCTGTTCTTTTTGTCAGGGGAGATGGGAAGATGAATGAATTGACGATTTCGCTGGATCCGCATCGGAAGACACCGCTCTATGAGCAGATCTACGGTTTTATCCGCGAGGAAATCCGCGGCGGACGGATCCGTGCAGGGGAGCGGCTGCCGTCGGCGCGGGCGCTTTCGGGCTATCTGTCGGTGAGCCGGAGTACCGTGGATCTGGCGTATGAGCAGCTGGTATCCGAAGGGTATCTGGAGAGTGTGCCGTGCAAAGGCTACTTTGTCTGTGAGATTGAGGGGCTGTACCGCCTCGATGAAAAGAAAGAGGAGACAAAAGAGGATGATGCCGCGGAACAGATGCCGTTCCGCTACGATTTTGCCGTGACCGGTACGGCGCCGGGCGGATTTCCGCAGAACAGCTGGAAGAAGATCTCGAAAGAAGTCCTGCTGGACGCAGATGACAGCCTGTTCCAGATCGGGGATGCGAAGGGCGAGCACGGTCTTCGGGAGGCAATCCGCGACTATCTGCACCACGCACGCGGCGTGAACTGCCGCACGGAGCAGATCATCGTCGGAGCGGGAAATGATTATCTGCTGATGCTGCTTTCGGTGATCTTAGGGCGTGGCCATAAAGTGGCGATGGAAAATCCGACCTACATCAGTGCCTACCGCTGTTTTGTGAAGCTCGGCTATGCGATGTGTACGATTTCGATGGACGAAGCGGGCATGCGGCCGGCGGAGCTGGAAAAAAGCGGGGCGGATCTGGCGTACATCATGCCGTCGCACCAGTTCCCGATGGGCATGGTCATGCCGATGAAGCGGCGGATGCAGCTCCTTGCGTGGGCATCGAGGGAAAGTGGGCGGTATCTGATTGAGGATGATTATGACAGTGAATTCCGCTACAAGGGCCGCCCGATCCCGGCACTGCAGGGCAATGACACAGAGGGAAAAGTGATCTATCTTGGAACGTTTTCGCGGGCGATTGCGCCGTCCATCCGCATCAGCTACATGGTGCTGCCGAAGACGCTGCTGCCTGCCTACGAGGAGAACGGAAGATGCTTTTCCGCGACAGTTTCGAAGACGGACCAGAAGATTCTGGAAGAGTTTATGCGGAGCGGCGCGTTCGAGCGCCATCTGAACCGGATGCGTGCACAGTATAAAGGGAAACACGACCTGCTGATCCGGCTTCTGAAGGAGTTTGGGCGGGAGTACACGGTGTCCGGCGAGAATGCGGGCGTCCATGTGCTGGTCCACCTGCCGAGAGGACTCTCCGAAGCGGAGGCGGTGCAGCGGGCAAAAGAGGATGGCGTGCGCGTGTACGGGCTGGAACGGTACTGCATCGGCGCTGCCGCAGATCCCGCACAGGGCGGCACAGTGCTGCTTGGGTACGCCGGGCTTTCTGAGGAGGAGATTGCAGAGGCAGCTGCGATTCTGAAAAAGTGCTGGAATGCGTGAAAAAAGATATGAAAAAAACGGATTGCTTCGCCAGTAACAAAAACTGACGGAACAATCCGTTTTTACTGTTTGATAGAGAGTTACAATGCGGACAGGATCAGCAGCCCAGCTCTTCGGTCAGCTCGCAGATCTCATCGATGATCGATCCAATCGTCTCGATCGTATCGAGAAGCGGTGCATCCGTCGAGATATCAACGCCGGCCATTTTTGCCAGCTCTTCCGGTGTCTTCGTGCTTCCGGCGGTCAGTACCTTTTTCCAGTCATCGACAGCGGTCTGGCCTTCGGTTTCGATGCGCTTGCAGACCTGTGTGGCAACGGTCAGTCCGGCGCTGTAGGTGTAGGAGTAAAGTCCCATATAGTAATGCGGCTGGCGCATCCAGGTGAGCGCTGCGTCATCGGAAATTTCCACATCATCGCCCCAGAACTTCTGCAGGGTCTCTTTCATAATGCTGCTTAACGTCTCAGCCTGTACGCTGTCGCCGGCATCGATGAGCTTGTAAACTTCGCGCTGGTAAGCAGCCTCCATCAGATGGGTGACGAAGTTATGATAATATGTGTTGCTGATCATACAGCTTAAAACCCAGCGGCGGAACCGTTTGTCCGGGGTCGTTTTCAGCAGATAATGAGCCATAAGAAGCTCGTTCATGGTAGACGGCGCCTCGACAAAATAAGAGGAAACCTCGGTATCGAGAATCGCCTGTGCGCCGTTGCAGAGACGGAAATGGCCGGCGTGGCCGAGTTCATGCGCCAGCGTGAAAACATCTGCCATGCGGTTATTCCAGCTTAAGAGAATAAAGGAACCTTTTCCGTACGGGCTGGCACAGAAGCCGCCGGTGGATTTTCCCTGGTTCTGTGCAAAGTCAACCCAGCGTTTTTTGTATGCCTCCTGAATCATGGAAACGTAATCATCACCGAGAATGGCAAGGCCTTTTTCGATGTACTGTTTTGATTCCTCGATCGTGACAGACGGATCGTACTCCGGGTCGACGGCGATTTTCAGATCGGCGAAGGTCATGCGGTCAAGGTTGTGAACCTTTTTCAACAGGCGGGCATATTTGCGCATATGCGGAGCCAGGCGGGTGGTGATGAGATCGATCTGGCGGTTGTACAGCTCACGGCTGACCTGCTGCGGGAACAGCAGAGAATCGATGACGGAATCGAAGCCGCGCAGCGTGGCCATGGTCTTTTCTGTCTGCAGCTGGGCATTGTAAGCAGCTGCCGTTACATTTTCGTACTGTCTGATTTTTGCAGAAAAGGCGGAGAATGCACTGCGGCGGATATCGGTGTCTTTTTCGTACTCGTAATTATCCTCAAACAGGGAGTAGCCGAGCGGATATTCTTTTCCGTTTACGGTGAAAGAATCAAATTTCATATCGGCAAGCTTTGCCATGTTGTAGATCTGGTACGGAGCCGAGAAGGTCTGGGACAGAGCGGAAATGGCACGCTCGGTTTCCGGGCTCAGGCGGTGTGCCTTGTTGCGGAGAATCTCGGCGAGATAGCAGCGGTTCGTATCTGACTGCTGCATGGCCTCGTTCAAAACATCCTCGGACTGTTCGGAAAGCTCGCTCTCGATAAAGGTGAGACGGCTGAAAATCTCAGAGATCAGGCTGTTGATGCGGTCGTTGCGCGTCTGGTTTGCACTGTTGTAATAGTCGACAGAGACGGCGAGATCGCAGTAGTTGGCGGTCAGTGTGATCAGACGGTAGACTCCTGGTAATCGTCGAGGCAGTGGTTGATCGTGGCTGCATCGGTGAGGTTTCCTTTGTAGGATGCTTCCATAGAAAGACTTAATTCTTTCATTTTCTGCGCATCAGCCAGCATGGCCTCCTCGGTTGTATAAATTAAAGACAGGTCCCAGGTAAGTTCTACAGGAACGTCATCGCGTTTTGCAAGTTCCATAACAATCTCCTTTCCATAAAAAAGGGGAGGTTTCCCTCCCCAGGAATTACTTCCTTATGTTTCTATATTCTGTTTTTGGGTTTTATTCTGCGGTTACTTCGCTTTCTTCCTGTGGAGAAACTTCACGATCCGCACAGCTTTCTTTTTCAGCGTCTTCTTCTTCGGACTCTGCGGTTTCGCTTTCAGCTTCTGTATCAGCTGTTTCGGAACCTTTATTGCAAGCTGCAGATTCCGGATCCGGTGCAGCATCCTCCGCACCTTTCGTTTTCGGAAGGGTCGTATAAGTACGTTCAGCAGGAGCAGGCTCTTCCTCTTCAAATTCGTCTTTAAAATCGTCAAAATCTGTTTCAAGATCTGCTTTTCCTTTCCGGATAAAATAGACTGCCGCACCGCAGGCTGCGCCGACAGCGGCAGAAGCCAGAGTAAGCAGAATACGTTTTGATTTTCGTGACATCTCGATTCAAGTCTCCTTTCAAATGCCGTCCTTTGAAACTATTGTAATACAGTTTCAACAAAAAAGAAAGTAAAATCTTACAGAATTCGGAAAAAGTGCCAAAGAAAACAAGAAAAAGAAGGTTTCCTGACACAGAAACAGAATCAGGCAAGGATAAACTTACGAAGAATCTCCGCCACGCCGCTGTGATTGCAGTCGTTTTCCGTGATATAATCGGCACTCGCCTTTACGGCATCGGTCGCATTTTTCATGGCGGCACCGACGGCAGCGGCCTCGATCATCGAAATATCATTTTCCTGATCTCCGGCAGCCACGGTGTTGGCAAGCGGAATCTGAAGAAGCTCGCAGAGTTTTTTCACGGCATGGCCCTTGGAAACGTGTTCCGGGACATGCTCGAGGTAATGCGGGCTGGAGTAGAACATCGAAATTTTTCCTTTTGCCCACGGCTCCATGGCAGCGCGGTAAGCGTCCATTTTTGCACGGTCGTGGAGATCAATCACGATCATCTTGCATGGTTCCTCGGCGAGGTGCTCCGGCAGAAGCGGATCTTCCACGACGGGAATGTGGATTGCCTGTGTGTAAACGCGCGTTTCCTCGCCTGCATGGCGGCAGAGAAGGGAGGTGTCGGAGTAGGTGTGGCAGTAGAGGCCTGCCTCCTGCGTTTTTTCAAAGATCACGCGTGCATATTCGAGCGGAATCGTGCGGCGGTACAGCGTTTTCTTTGCCGCGCAGTCGTAAATCAGTCCGCCGTTGAATGCGATGGCATAGCAGCCTTCGCGGTCTAGTCCGAGCTCTTTTAAGATCGGCAGAAAGCCGGAGAGCGGGCGGTCGGTGTTGAACACAATTTTGTGGCCGGCAGCAAGTGCCTCTGAAATGGCATCCATGTTTTCTTTTGTCACCTGCTTTTCGGAATTCAGCAGGGTATCATCCATATCGGTAAAAAATATTTTCACAGTCTGATTCATATTCTCTTTTTTTCCTTTCCAAGAATCTGAAAAACAGTTTCATTTTAGCATAAAGTGCCGGAAAAGAAAATATGGTTGCGCAGGGAAAAAATACAGGATATAATGATTGCGGACAAGAAGAGAGAGAAGAAAGAAAATCGAAGAACAAAAGAGACAAAGAAGGGAAGTCAGAATATGATAAAAGCTTGTATCTTTGACCTGGACGGTACCATCGCAGACACTGTAGAGTCGATTGCGCACGCAGTCAACCGCGTTCTGGAACATTTTGGACTTGTGCCGCGCCCGGTAGAAGCCTTCAACTTTTACGCCGGAGACGGTTTCGATCTGGCAGTGGAGCGCGCTTTAAAAGACGCCGGAGATGCAGAGCTCAACTATCTGCAGGAGGGCATCCGCCTTGGCCGCGCGTGGTTCAACGAGGACCCGCTGTATCACGTAAAACCGTATCCTAATATGCGGGAAACCCTGACCGCGCTGCGGGAAGAAGTTCCGATTGCCGTATGTTCCAACAAGCCGCACGAGGCGGCCATCCACGTCGTGGAGAGCGTGTACGGACCGGGCTTTTTCAACCGGATTCAGGGGCAGACCGCAGAAATCCCGAGAAAGCCGTCTCCGATCGGTGCGCTCGCGATTGCAGACGCACTCGGCGCCAGACCGGAAGAGTGCCTGTACTTTGGCGATACCAATACGGATATGCAGACCGGAAACGCCGCAGGCATGTTTACCGTTGGTGTGACGTGGGGATTCCGCCCGCGCCAGGAGCTGATCGACAACCATGCGATGGAGCTGCTCGACCGGCCGGAGGAAATCTTAACGCTTTTTCACAGAAAGAATCAGGAAAAATAAAACGAACAGAGGAGAAAACCAGAATGGGAGAATATACTGAAGAATGCATCAACACATTTTTAATGAATCAGGGCCAGTTATTCGACGAGCCGGTGGCTGAAAATTACGATGAGGCAGAGGCCTTTCTGGAGGACTGCCTTGCAGTCGTTGCCGACAATCTGGACGACGTGCGCGCCTACATGGAAGAAGAGGGCATGGACGTGGAAGAAATGTCGGATGCAGAATTAGAAGAGCAGAGCGAAGTCTTTGCCCTGCCGGACGGCCAGTATCTGATCGTGATGGGATAAAAAACGAGAGGAAATTAAAAAAGAATGAAATATGATGTCATTATTATCGGCGCAGGCCCGTCAGGTATTTTCTGTGCCTATGAACTGCTGAAAGAAAAACCGGATCTGAAGGTGCTGATGATCGAAAAAGGACGTTCGATCGAGAGCCGTCAGTGTCCAAAGAGAAAAACGAAAAAATGCGTGAACTGCAAACCGTGCTCGATTACAACGGGATTTGCCGGAGCAGGCGCATTCTCCGACGGAAAGCTTTCTCTTTCCCCGGATGTCGGTGGAAATCTGCCGGAGATTTTAGGATATGAAAAGACGGTTGAGCTGATCCATGAGTCCGACCAGATCTATCTGGATTTCGGCGCAGACAAGAATGTTTACGGTGTCGATAAAGAAAAAGAGATCCGTGAGATCCGCCGCAGAGCGATCAACGCCAACCTGAAGCTGATCGAATGTCCAATCCGCCATCTCGGAACTGAGGAGGGCTACAAGATTTACAGCCGCCTCGAGGATCACTTAAAAGAGATCGGCGTGGAAATGAAATTCAACACGATGGTCAATGATATTACGATCGAGGACGGCCGTGCGACAGCTGTAACACTTGAGGACGGAACGGTTTACGAGGCAGATGAGATTGTCTCCGCAGTAGGCCGCGAGGGAGCCGACTGGTTCTCACATATCTGCAACGGCCACGGCATCGAGACCGAGGTCGGAACCGTCGATATCGGTGTCCGCGTGGAAGTCCGCGACGAGGTCATGGAGTTCCTGAACAAGAACCTGTACGAGGCAAAACTCGTTTACTATACCCCGACTTTTGACGACAAAGTGCGTACCTTCTGTACGAACCCGTCCGGTGAGGTGGCAACTGAGTATTATGAAAACGGTCTGGCAGTTGTAAACGGTCACGCCTACAAATCCCAGGAGTTCAAGACAAACAACACGAACTTTGCCCTCCTGGTATCCAAGAACTTTACGAAACCATTTAAAACCCCGATCGAGTACGGCAAACAGATCGCACAGCTTTCCAACATGCTCTGCGACGGCAAGATCCTCGTTCAGACGTACGGCGATTTCAAACGCGGAAGAAGAACGACAGAAGAGCGTCTCTGCCGCAATAACCTGATCCCGACCTTAAAAGATGCCGTTCCGGGCGACCTTTCCCTGGTATTCCCGCACCGTATCATGGTCGACATTGCCGAGATGATCGAAGCCCTCGACAAAGTAACACCGGGTATCGCCAGCGATGAGACACTGCTGTACGGCGTAGAAGTCAAATTCTATTCCAACAAAGTTGTCGTAGACAAAGACTTCTGCACCAGCGTCAAAGGTCTCCGCGCCATCGGCGACGGCGCATCCGTAACCCGCGGCCTCCAGCAGGCAAGCGCAAACGGACTGTCGGTTGCGAGAAGCATTCTGAAAAGCATGAAATAAGAGAGAACGAAAAAAGATCCTTCGTCTGTGAAATGAGACGGAGGATCTTTTTTTGTGCCGGAAAGAGGGGTGTTTCAGATTATATGCCGTACAGCTTCCGGAACTGCTTCGGCGTTGTCCCGGTCTGCTGGCGGAAAACCGAGATAAAGTAGCTGACATCGCGGTAGCCGCAGAGGGCGGCGATGCCGTCGAGCGTAGTGTAGGGACGGCTGATGAGAAGCTCCTTGGCGCGGCTGATGCGCAGAACGCTGATGTACGAGCGGACAGAGCTGCCGACAAAACGCTGGAACAGGCGTGTCAGATACTGCGGCGTGATATGGAGCTGTTCCGCGAGATCATCCACATTGAGCGGGTCGGAAAGATGACTTTCGATTTCCTGCATTGCCGGGCGGACATACTGGAGATACAGCGGATGCTCCGTCCGGGAAAGGCCGGTGCGGAGCTGGGAAAGGCGTGTCAGGAACTCAAAGCATCCGACGGAGAGCGCAGCATCGTCGATGTCATTTTTCAGAAAATGTGAGTCGATTATGCGGTCAATCCATTCCTGAAACCACGCGCCCTCTGAGGCCGGAACGAAAAGATACGGCGAGACGGCACAGATTTTATAGAGATCATCGGAGAGCTTTCCGTCAAAGGTCAGAAAGGATGTAAACCACATCCCGCTGCCGTCGTTTTCGCGGTATTCATGCGGCACATGCGGAGCAATCAGAACACCGTCACCTGGTTTCAGCAAAAGTTTCTGGCCTCGAGGGTCAGCAGCCCTTCGCCGCGTTCCGTCTGGATCCAGTGATATAAGGGGAATCCGTTCGGGCGCACAACGGGCTCCTGCAGCCAGCGGTTGCCGATGCTGTCAGCGGAGAGGGAAAAATCGGAGGCGGATGGTTTAAAGAAAATAGGCATAACAGTCAGTTCCTTTCTGAAAGAAAAGTCTAAAATAAGATTCCAGAATGAGTTTCGAAAATTCATACTTTTTAGACAAGCATATCATACTTTTCTCACAAAGACCAGTATATAATAGAGCCATCAAAACGAGATATCCAAACACAGGAGGAATCAAAAAAATGCAGCCAAAATTCAAAAAAATGTTATACGGAGGAGACTACAACCCAAACCAGTGGCCAAAAGAGATCTGGGATGAGGATATGAAACTTTTCCATCAGGCCGGCATCAACAGCACCACGATCAACGTATTTTCCTGGGCAAAAATCCAGCCGTCCGAGAATGAGTACGACTTTACAGAGCTCGACGAGATCGTAGACACCCTGACAAAAGAGGACGTCCAGATCGTCATGGCAACATCCACCGGCGCACTCCCGGCATGGATGGTACACCGTTATCCGGAAGTGGCAAGAACCGATTTCGAAGGACGCCATCACAAATTCGGTCATCGCCACAATGCCTGCCCGAACAGCCCGGTTTTCCAGAAATATGCAAAACGCCTGGCAGAAAAACTGGCAGAGCGTTACGGCGACAACAAAAACATCGTCTGCTGGCACATCAGCAATGAGTACGGCGGCGAGTGCTACTGCGAGAACTGTGCAAAAGCGTTCCGCGTATGGCTGAAAGACAAATACAAAACACTCGATGAAGTCAACAAGGCATGGAACATGGAGTTCTGGGGCCACACCATCTACGACTGGGACGAGATTGTACCGCCGAACGATCTGGGAGACGGAATGCCATGGGGAAGCGGCACTGCATTTGCAGGAATGTCCCTCGACTACATGCGTTTCAACTCCGACGGCATGCTGAACAACTACAAAATGGAGCGTGACGCGATTCGCAAATACGACAAAGAAACACCGATCACCACAAACCTGATGGGAACGTACAAAGGTCTCGACTACTTCAAGTGGGCAAAAGAAATGGATATCGTATCCTGGGACAACTACCCGAGCTACAATACACCATGGAGCCACGTAGCTATGACCCACGACCTGATGCGCGGCCTCAAAGACGCACCGTTCATGCTGATGGAGCAGACTCCGAGCCAGCAGAACTGGCAGCCGTACAACTCCTTAAAGAAACCGGGCCAGATGCGCGCACAGAGCTATCAGACCGTTGCACACGGCGCAGACACGATTCAGTTCTTCCAGCTGAGAAGAAGCGTCGGCGGATGCGAGAAATTCCATGGTGCTGTTATCGCACACGCAGGAACCGCAGATACCCGTGTCTTCCGTGAGGTAACCCAGCTCGGAAAAGAACTGGAGAAAATCGGAAGCCGTGTGATGGGCTCCGAGAACCACGCAAAAGTCGGCATCATCTTCGACTGGGAAAACTACTGGGCACTGGAGTACACCAGCGGACCGAACCGCGATTTACGTTACGTAGACCAGATCGAGCAGATGTACAATTACTTCTATAACAAGAACATCGCTGTCGATATGATCCCGATCGACGCGGACTTCTCCAAATATGACCTCGTTGCAGCACCGGTTCTCTACATGGTAAAAGACGGTGTGGCAGAGAGCCTGGAGGCTTATGTACAGGCAGGCGGAACCCTCATCACCACCTACATGAGCGGTATCGTCGGACAGTCGGACAACGTTCATCTCGGCGGATACCCGGGACCGCTCAGAAAAATGGCAGGCGTATGGGTAGAAGAGATCGACGCTCTTGCACCGGAGCAGAGAAACAAGATCCGTTTCGCAGACGGAACCGAGGAAGAGTGCCGTCTCGTATGTGACCTGATGCACCTCGAAGGAGCTGAAGAAATCGCACAGTATGAGAGCGATTTCTATGCAGGCATGACTGCTGTTGCAAAAAATCAGTTCGGAAAAGGAACCGTATATTATGTCGGAACCGACCTTTCTGAGAGCGGCCTTGCAAAAGTTCTTGCTATGGCAGCAGACAGCGCAGCCATCCAGCCGGTGATTGGAGAAGCAACAGCACTCGAGATCACAAAACGCCAGGCAGACGGCGAGGATCTGTACTTTATCATCAACTTCAAAGATGAGGAGATTCCGCTTCCGGCAGTCTTCGACGGAAAAGAAGATATCCTGACCGGCGAGAAAGTACAGGGCGGTGAGATGCTGAAGAAATACGATCTGCGGATTGTCAGCGTTCCGAGAGCATAATATAAAACATATTGTATAGTAGAAAGATAACAAAAAAGACACAGCAGGAGGCAGAAAGATACTTCCAGCTGTGTCTTTTTGATGCTGTGAATTTATGCGGGTGCTTAGTGGGAAAACGAAGCCCGTGCGACGATGTTCTCCATCTCGCCCCATTTCTCCTCCATATCCGCTACAAGCGCGATCTGTGTCCGCGCCCGTACGAGGTTGTGCTCCGGGTAAGCGGTTTTGAAGTAGGTATCGCCCATCAGGTAATCGGCGAGAAAACGGATGCCGCATTCGAGGGTCATTAATTTTGCACCCATCGGCAGCATTTCGACTTCCGCGCGGGTCAAAGAGCCTGCGCAGCCGGCGAGAAAGCCCTTTGTATAGCTCTCAAAGAGAGGAAGGGAAAGAGACACCTTCGAGACATCCTGTTCGTCCTCAGCGGCCGTATTCGCGCCGAAGCGGATCGAATCGCCGAAGTCAAAGATCGACAGTCCCGGCATGATTGTGTCTAGGTCGATGACGCAGATGCCCTCGCCGGTTTTGTCATCAATCATAATGTTGTTCAGCTTCGTATCGTTGTGCGTTACGCGGAGCGGCAGCTCGCCCGAGGCCTTCATGCGCTCGGCTACGCCGTAATCGTCTGCGTGGTCGAGGAAAAACGCCATCTCATCCGAAACGTTTTTCAGCCGTCCTTTCGGATCCGCCTGCGCCGCCTGTAAAAGCGCCTGGTAGCGGAGCGGTGTGTTGTGGAAATCCGGGATCGTCTCGAAAAGAGAGGCGGACGGAAAATCGGAGAGCATCTGCTGGAAGCGGCCGAAAGCATTACCGGTCTCGTAAAACAGCTTTGGATCTGTCACGGCATCATAGCAGGACGCATCGGAAATAAAGAGAAATGCGCGCCAGAATTCTCCGCGCTCATCGACGAAAAACCAGGCATCGTCTGTCGTCGGAATCAGGTTCAGCGTCTCGTGGAATGGATCTCCTCCTGCGGCTGTGATTTTTTTCCGCAGAAATGATGTTACCTGTGCAATATTCTGCATCAGCTCCGTTGGATTGTGGAAAACGGTGCGGTTCATGCGCTGCAGAATCGATTTGCGGAGGACGCCGTTTTCGGTGGAGCGCACCAGAAACGTATCGTTGATATGGCCGTTCCCGTGCGGCGTCCAGTCTGTAATCGTTCCCGGGAAAGCAAATGCGTGGACAATGGAAGAGAGTTCTTCCTGTGTGTATGTAATCATCATGGGTATAAACTCCTTATTTTAATTAGACAAACCTGATTAAGTAAAGCACACGCAGGGCGAAAAGTCAAGAAAAGGGCGCGAAACGATTGACAACGAGCGGCATTTCTGACTATAATAGACAGTAATTTAAGAAAAAACAAAACCTAAAATGCAGTGACAGGGAGGAGTACCTGGCGGCGCAAAGCAAAGAGAGGAGATGGCTGGTGAGAATCTCCGTGAGCGTGCCTGCGGAAGTAGCCCTCGAGCAGTGGACTGAACAGAAAAAGCGGACAGCAATGTTTTCCAAGTAGGCTCCAACGTAGTTCCCACGTTACCGGGATGCCGTATCGGATGAAAAAAGTTAAATCCTGTACGGAATGAGCAGAAGTGTATTCTTCTGGAATTCAGGTGGTACCGTGGATGGAAACATTCTCCCTGAACGTAAGGCACAGAAAAGGTGTTTTATGTTCGGGGATTTTTTATGCAGCAAATTTAGAACAGGAGGTTTTCATATGAAACAGATTACAGGAAACAAACTTCTGGTAAAGGCTCTGAAGGAGGAGGGTGTTGAGTATCTCTTCGGTTATCCGGGAGCCTGCACCATTGACATCAGCGATGAGCTTTACAAACAGGATGAAATCAAAATCGTTCTGCCGCGCCACGAGCAGGCGCTGGTGCATGAGGCGGATGCCTATGCGAGAACGACAGGAAAAGTCGGCGTATGCCTCGTTACCAGCGGCCCTGGTGCAACCAACCTGGTCACCGGTCTTGCAACGGCAAACTACGACAGCGTTCCGCTTGTCTGCTTCACCGGACAGGTAGCCCGCCACCTCATCGGAAACGATGCATTCCAGGAGGTTGATATTGTCGGCATCACCCGCAGCATCACGAAATACGGCGTGACGGTAAGAAACCGTGAAGATCTCGGACGCATCATCAAAGAAGCCTTTTACATCGCCCGCACCGGAAAACCGGGCCCGGTGCTCATTGATCTTCCAAAAGATGTCATGGCAGAGCTCGGCAGCGCAGAGTATCCGAAGAACGTCAACATCCGCGGCTACAAACCGAACACCAGCGTACACATCGGCCAGTTAAAACGTGCGCTGAAAATGCTCGCAAAAGCAAAACGCCCGCTGTTTCTTGCCGGAGGCGGCGTCAACATCGCACATGCGCAGGAAGTGTTCCGCGAAGTGGTCGAGAAAACACAGGTGCCGGTTGTCACAACCGTTATGGGACGCGGCGCGATCTCCACGAAACACCCGCTGTTCATCGGAAACCTTGGCATGCACGGCGCGTATGCGGCGAATATGGCAGTCAGCGAGTGCGATCTGCTGTTCTCGATCGGAACACGTTTCAATGACCGTATCACCGGAAAGCTGCATGAATTTGCCCCGCACGCGCAGATTGTCCACATCGACATCGACACAGCTTCGATCTCCCGAAACATCCACGTCGATATTCCGATCGTAGCCGATGCAAAAGAGGCGATCACGAAGATAGCAGAGTACGTAGAGCCATGCTCCACATCGAAATGGCTTGCCCAGATTGATGCCTGGAAGAACGAGCATCCGCTGACGATGCGCCCGAACGGCGTGATGGGACCGCTCGATATTTTCAACGCGATCAACGAGCAGTTTGACGATGCGATTATCGTCACCGACGTCGGACAGCACCAGATGCTGACAAGTCAGTACGTCGACATTACCGAAAACCGCCAGATCATCATGTCCGGCGGCCTTGGAACGATGGGATACGGCCTTCCGGGCGCGATCGGAGCAAAAATCGGCAACCCGGACAAACCGGTCATCGCGATTTCCGGTGACGGCGGTATGCAGATGAATATTCAGGAGCTGGCAACTGCCGTTCTCGAGGAGCTGCCGGTCATCCTGTGTATCTTCAATAATGAATACCTCGGCATGGTACGCCAGTGGCAGAAGCTGTTTTACGGCAAACGGTACAGCATGACAAACCTGCGCGCCGGTGCACTTTCCCGCAGAACAGACGGAGAAGAGTACCCGGAATACACGCCGAATTTTATCAAATTGGCTGAGAGTTACGGCGCAAAAGGCATCCGCGTCATGAAGAAAGAGGATATCGCCGCAGCGTTTGAAGAGGCGAAGAAAAACACCAAGACTCCGACGATCATCGAATTTATCATCGATCCGGAGGAGATGGTTTACCCGATGATCAAGCCGGGCGGAACGCTCGAAGATATGATTATGGACTGTTAGGAGGAGAGCGCGATGAATAAGGGAATGAAAAAAAGATGGATTTCACTGTACGTAGAAAACCAGGTTGGTGTCCTTTCCAAGATTTCCGGGCTTTTTTCCGCAAAAAGCTATAACTTGGACAGCCTGACCGTCGGAACGACCGAGGACCCGACCGTATCGCGTATGACGATCGCCACGGTCAGTGACGATGAGACGTTTGAGCAGATCAAAAAACAGCTGAACCGCATGGTCGAGGTCATCAAAGTCATCGACTTCACCGACGTGTTTGTGCGCATGAAAGAGATTCTGTATATCAAGGTATTCAACTGCAGCGCAGCTGACAAAGTCGAGCTGTTCCAGATCGCTGAGACGTTTAAGGCGAAGGTCATCGACTACGGAAAAGACAGCCTGCTGCTCGAGTTTGTCCAGACGGCGACGAAAAACGATGCAGTTGTGAAGCTGATGAAAGAGGAATTCGGCAAGATCGAAGTCGTGCGCGGCGGAAGCGTCGGTATCGAGTCGATCAATGTGATGGAGCGGTAAAAGAGAGGACGTTTTTGCGTGAACGAAAAGAGTATTACCACAATTACGTTAAAAAAGATTAATAAGAAAAGTGTGTATCAGTACATCTATGAGCACCGCCAGACGGCGAAGCAGCAGATTGTGCAGGATCTGACGATGGGGCTTTCGATGCACAGCGGAACGCTCGAGCATATCTGCATCGACCCGGAAGGGCCGGAGTGCTACTGCGCTTCTTTTCATTGAAGAGTTTCTGCAGTCGGAATTTTAATTTTTAGTTATAGAATTTCAGGGATAGAAAATCCGGGAACGGAAAGTTTTACATTGCTTTCCATTCCCGGATTTTTTTCTGTTTTTTATCAGTGTTCGTTTTTAGATAAACATCGCATAAATCGACGCTCCGACCACAGTCAGAATACCTGCAACTGCAATCGAAAGGCTGCTCATCGCGCCCTCGACATCGCCCATCTCCATGGCCTTCGCCGTACCGATCGCATGGGAGGCCGATCCGATACTGATGCCCTTTGCAATCGGCTCCTCAATGTGAAACAGCTTGCAGAGCGTCTCCGCCAGCATATTTCCCAGCACACCCGTGATGATGATAACGGCAACCGTGATCGTCACCGCACCGCCGAGCTCTTCCGAAACACCCATGCCGATGGCCGTTGTGATGGATTTCGGCAGCAGTGTTACATACATTTTATGATTCAGATTGAAGATCAGCGCCAGCGCGAGAACCACGGTAAGGCTCGTCAGCACGCCGGAGAGAATACCGGCGAGGATGGCTTTGATATTCTTTTTCAATGCCTCCATCTGCTCATACAGCGGAATCGCAAGGCAGACCGTTGCAGGAGTCAGCAGATAGCTCAAGTATTTTGCACCGTCATTATAATTCTGATAATCGATATCGAAAACAGCAAGGAATACAATGACGACTGCAATGGAAATCAGCAGCGGATTGAAAATCGGAAGCCCAAATTTTTTCTTTAACAGCATGCCGAGCTCATACGCCAGAAGGCTGATGACAACGCCGAAAAATGCAGATTCACAGAGCATATTTGTCATTTTGCGTCCCCTCCTTTGTGTTTCTTTTCCAGCCGGATGACCGCCTGTGTCACGCGTCCGGACACAATCATAACGACGATGGTGCTGACGAGCGTAATCACGAGAACCGGAACGAGAACGGCTTTTAATTCACCCCAGGATTCCATCAGGCCGACGCCCGCCGGAATGAACATGACCGGCATGATCTCAATCATAAACTTGCCTGCGTCCTCGACGGCATCAAGTTTTAATGCCCCCGTCATCAGAAGCGCCAGCATCAGCACAAGGCCGTAGATACTTGCCGGAATCGGAAGCGGCAGCACGGCGTGCAGGATTTCTCCGACGAACGAAACCGCCATAATTACAAGGAACTGTCTTAATAATTTCACTTTGTCTGTTGTCCTTTCTCCCCATAACCCACATAACATCATTACTTCTCAATGTCACGACCCCGATTATACTACCCGCATAAAAGAATTTCAACCGTAAATGTTACTGCAATTTTGGTGATTTTTGTAAAAAAAAGCAAAAAAATGCCCGCCGATCAAACGAAAAAGTGAAATCGGTGGGCATTTTAACATAATTTTTTGAGTTGATCCGATACGGAACTTTTTAAGCATTGCTTTCGGCATTTTTCCGATCCGGCAGAACGAAGATAAAGATCAGCGAACTGACAAGCAGCATGCCCGGATAGAAGAGGTTTGCCATGATTTCAAAGGCGGAGAGCTCATATCCCAGTTCATGCACCGCGGAAATCGCCACGAGCATCTGTGCGCCGTACGGCAGGATGCCCTGTGAGATGCAGGAGAAGGTATCGAGGAGCGATGCCGTTTTCCGTGGGGTGATGCCGTAGTCCTCGGACATCTGCTTTGCGATCGGGTTTGCCATGACGATCGCGACGGTGTTGTTTGCGGTCGCAATGTCGAGCAGCGCGACGAGAATGCCGACACCGAGCTGGCCGCCCTTTTTTCCGCGGAAGATTTTGTGAATGGCACGAAGCAGGACAGTAAAGCCGCCGTTTTCCCGGATCAGCGCGCACATCGCAGCGACAAGAATCGCAACCATACATGTCTCAAACATACCCGAAGTGCCGCTTCCCATGCTGGAGAGCATATCCAAGAGCGTCGTCTGTCCCGTACCGAGCATGATAACGGCACCGGAAGCAATACCGATAAGGAGTACGACAAACACCTGAATGCCCGCGATGCCGCCGATCAGCACGAGCAGGTACGGAACCATCTGCAGCAGATGGTATTCGTGGACGACCGGTGTGCCCGGCGCCTGTCGGAAGGAGATTACAAGGATCAGCGCCAGCGCGGCAAGAGCAGCCGGGAGAGCGATCCAGAAGTTTTCACGGAACTTGTCTTTCATCTCGCAGCCCTGTCCGTTGCAGGCGGCGATTGTCGTGTCGGAGATGAAGGAGAGGTTGTCGCCGAACATGGATCCGCCCATGACGGAGGCGACGCAGAGCGCCAGCGAAAAGCCGGAGGTCTCGGCAACAGCAGCGGCGATCGGCACGAGAAGCGTGATCGTTCCGACGGAGGTTCCCATGGCCGTGGAGACGAAGCAGGCAACGACAAAGAGCACAGCGACGGCATACTTTGCCGGAATCCAGGAGAGCATGAAATAGGCAATGCTCTCTGCACTGCTCCTTCCGACAACGCCGACAAACGTGCCTGCGGCGAGGAAGATCAGCAGCATTGTGATGATGTTTTTGTCCCCGATGCCCTGTCCCATGAGGGCGAGCTTTTCTTCAAACGGGACACTGCGTTCTGCAGACAGGCGACGAGGATCGCTACCAGAAACGCGACGACGATGGGGATGTTGTAGAAGCCCATCGGAATTTTTAAAATATACTCGGAATAAATGCCGAGCCCCAGATAAAACACCAGAAAAACGGCGATCGGGAGCAGGGCGGATGGCTTTCCTTTTTTCATAGAAATAAATACCAGACCTTTCGTGTGATTTTCCTTATTTTTCAATAGGGCGAATAGAATTATTCTATCATCTGGATCAGAAATCGTAAAGTAAAAAAGCAGGAAAAAACACGCCGGACATCTGGTAAATTCCAGAAATCCGGCGTGTTTTATAAGAGGTGCGTTTTGCTGTGCCTGTGCTTTATCATTTTGCAAGGAGCATCATAATCTGATTGCTTCTGCTTACGAATTTTGTCATCTCGTCCGGAGAGAGCGGTTTGTGGCTGATCATTGCCAGATCATACAGCTGCTCGCAGAACAGGGATGTGTTGTCGTTCTCGCCATTCTTCAGAATGTACTGAACGAGCGGATGTTTTGCATTCAGGATCAGGGTTTCCTGTCCGCCGAACATGGACGGATCCATGCCGGTCATGCCATACATCTTCATCATATCCTGCATCCGGCGGCTCTCCTCGGAAAGCGTTACCATGGAGGATACATTTTCGTCTTTCAGGTTCTCAACTTTGACGGTCAGGTCTTTCTTGTCGAGGACTTTGCGGAAGAGATCGGTCAGAGCATTTGTAGCGTCGGTCAGATCCTCACCGGACTCGTCTTTCATATCGTTGGTCAGATCTGCATCGATGCGCTGGAAGGTTACATGCTCGTTGTAACGCTCTGCATGGGTGATGAAAGCGGAGTCGATGTTGTGTTTCAGGATGACAGCATCCATGCCCTGGCTGCGGAACATGTTGATGTACTGGCTCTGCTGAACTTCGTCGGTGACGTAGTAAACAGTCGTTTTTTCCGGCTCTTTCTTCTCGTCAGCGTTTTCCGTATTTTCGGTATTCTCCGTAGTTTCAGCCTTCTCCTCGGTGTTCTCTGCAGGAGCTTCTTCTTTCTTATTCTCGTTGATGCAGTCCTCAAGAGTCAGATATTTTCCGTCGATGTTCTTGAACAGAATATAGTCCATCATCTTTTTGGAGAATTTCTCGTCCTTGATGCATCCGTATTTGATGAATGGGTTGATATCATCCCAGTATTTCTCGTAATTCTCACGGTCGGTTTTGCACATGCCAGAGAGCTTGTCAGCGAATTTCTTGGAGATGTACTCGGAGATCTTCTTGACAAATCCGTCGTTCTGCAGTGCGCTTCGGGATACGTTCAGCGGCAGATCCGGGCAGTCGATGACGCCTTTTAAGAGCATCAGGTATTCCGGAATGACTTCTTTGATGTTGTCGGCAATAAATACCTGGTTGTTGTACAGCTTGATGGTTCCCTCGATGGAATCGTACTCGGTGTTGATACGCGGGAAGTAGAGGATACCTTTGAGGTTGAACGGATAGTCCATGTTCAGGTGGATCCAGAACAGCGGCTCGCGGTAGTCGTTGAAGACTTTGCGGTAGAATTCTTTATAATCCTCATCGCTGCACTCGTTTGGATGTTTGGTCCACAGCGGGTGGATATCACTGATGGAAACCGGGCGTTTGTTGATTTTTACTTTCTCTTTGGCCGGGGAAACTTCAACCTGCTCTTTCGTTCCGTCTTCTTTTTCTTTCTCTTCGTATTTTGCGTCCTCGTGGATGTGCTCTACGACAACGTCGTCGTCTTTTAATTCGCTTTCATCGATGGTCTCGTATTCCTGCGGCGCATTTGCTTTGGACAGGAAAATTTCAACCGGCATGAAGGAGCAGTATTTTTCCAGAACTTCGCGGACACGGTATTCGTTTGCGAATTCCAGGCAGTCCTCGTTCAGGAACAGAGTGATTTCGGTACCAACAGTTGTCTTGCTGCCCTCGGACATATCGTACTCGGTGCTTCCGTCACAGGTCCAGTGTACCGGGGTGGATCCTTCTTTATAAGAAAGAGAATCGATGTGAACTTCATCTGCTACCATGAAAGCAGAGTAGAAACCAAGACCGAAGTGGCCGATCATCTGATCTGAATTCGTTTTGTCTTTGTATTTCTCCAGAAATTCGGTAGCGCCGGAGAAGGCGATCTGGGTAATATATTCTTCGACTTCGTCTGCGGTCATACCGATACCGTTATCGATGAATTTTAAGGTTTTCTCATCCGGGTTTACAATCACCTGAATGGCTGCTTTGTAGTCATCCGGCAGAGTATATTCGCCCATGCCGTCGAGTTTTTTCAGTTTGGTGATGGCATCGCAGCCGTTGGAAACGAGCTCGCGGACGAAGATATCGTGGTCGGAATACATCCATTTTTTGATAATCGGGAAAATATTGTCGCTGTTGATTGAAAGATTTCCATGTTTCGCACTCATGAGAAACACACTCCTTTTCTTATAAAAATATTTTGATCCAGCAAAGCGGGGATATCATGCTTTTTTAGATGTCTGCAGCTTTTTTACTGCTCTGATAGTTATAGTAATACTGGCACAGGGAAAAGTCAAGGGAAAATTAGCACTCGAGAAAAAAGAGTGCTAACAGAACGACGGAAAGTATTGAATTTACTGGTATTACGGTACTTTCTAAACTTTTTGTAAAGTCTGATCAGAAGGGCTGCGCAGTTGTTTCTGGAGAATGGATATGCTACAATGAAAAAGCATAGAAGCGTTTCGAACAGAAAGATTCCGAGGGTACATAAAAGAAAAATGGAGGAAATACATGACAAATGCGACAAAGGCGGCGCTGGAAGCGTCATTAAAAAAGCTGCTTTTGAAAAAGCCGCTGGACAAAATTACGATCAACGATCTGACGACAGACTGCGGCATCAGCCGGATGGCGTTTTATTATCATTTTAAGGATATCTATGATCTTGTCGAATGGTCGTGCCTGGAGGATGCGACGCAGGCGCTGCAGGGAAAGAAAACGTATGAGACATGGCAGGAAGGCCTGCAGCAGATTTTTGAGGCAGTGCTCGAGAATAAACCATTTATTATGAATGTCTATCACTCTGTAAGCCGGGAGCAGATCGAAACATATCTCTTTCATCTGACGCACGATCTGCTGTACGGTGTCGTACAGGAAAAAGCAAAGGGAACCGGCATCTCCGAGGCGGATCAGAGTTTTATCGCAGATTTCTATAAGTATAGCTTTACCGGTGTCATGCTCGACTGGATCAAAGACGGAATGAAAGTGGATTACCATATGATTGCGGAAAAAATGCACCGCACGATGGAAGGAAATGTCGTCAATTCCATCCGAAATTTTGAAAAAAGAAATAAAATATAGTTACACTTTACAAAACAGGGCGGATGATAAAAATTTAATCATCCGCCCTGTTTTGTAAATGGAAAAGCGGGGAAAAATGAAGTAAGATTCAAATTGTCAACAGACAATGGCAACACAAATAGAAACTTGTAAAACAAAGAAAGCAGCATAACCTATACGAACCGGAAATTCGAAAAAACATTCCGGCAGTCGTATTTAGAAAAGAAAGGATGAACGTCTATGTCAAAAAAAGGATTAAAAGTCGGAATCGCATCAGCAGCAGTCATCGGAGCTGGAGCAGCAGTGCTGCAGGCAAAAAACAAGAGTGAAGCAAAAAAAGCAGCGGAGAAAACCACTGTAACATCAGAACCAAAGAATGATTACCGCAACACCGAGCGCGGAAAAGATAAGAAAAACAGCAAAGGCATTTATTACACCAACGGAAACTACGAAGCCTTCGCAAGACCGGAAAAACCGGAAGGCGTCGATGAGAAGAGCGCATACCTCGTAGGAAGCGGCCTCGCAGCCCTCGCAGCAGCGTGCTTCCTTGTAAGAGACGGCCAGATGAAAGGCGATCACATCCACATTCTGGAAGCCATGGACATCGCCGGCGGTGCCTGCGACGGTATCTACGATCCGACCCGCGGCTACATCATGAGAGGCGGCCGTGAGATGGAAAACCACTTCGAGTGCCTGTGGGATCTGTTCCACAGCATCCCGTCAATTGAGACACCTGGTGTATCCGTTCTTGATGAGTATTACTGGCTGAACAAAAAAGACCCGAACTACTCCCTGTGCCGTGCAACGAAGAACCGCGGCGAGGATGCCCATACCGACGGCAAGTTCAACCTGAGCCAGAAAGGCTGCATGGAGATCATGAAACTCTTCATGACAAGAGACGAGGATCTGTACGACAAGACGATCGAGGATGTTTTCGATGATGAAGTCTTCAATTCCACCTTCTGGCTGTACTGGAGAACGATGTTTGCATTTGAAAACTGGCATAGTGCACTGGAGATGAAGCTGTACTTCCAGCGGTTCATTCACCACATCGGCGGACTGCCGGACTTCTCCGCACTGAAATTCACGAAGTACAACCAGTATGAATCCCTGATTCTTCCGATGAAGAAATACCTCGAGGATGCCGGCGTAGACTTCCAGTTCAATACCGAAGTAACCAACGTTATCTTTGAAATCAACGATGGAAAGAAAGTAGCAAAAGCCATCGAGTGCAAGGTAAACGGCGTCGAGAAAGGCATCGTTCTCACCGAGAATGACCTCGTCTTCGTTACCAACGGAAGCTGCACCGAAGGCACGATCTACGGCGATCAGAACCATGCACCGAACGGTGATGCAGAGGTCCGCACGAGCGGCTGCTGGAGCCTGTGGAAAAACATTGCAAAACAGGATCCGTCCTTTGGACATCCAGAGAAATTCTGCTCCGATATTGCAAAGACAAACTGGGAATCCGCAACAATTACCACTCTCGACAATAAGATCATTCCGTATATCACCAATATCTGCAAACGTGATCCGAGAACCGGAAAGGTTGTTACCGGCGGTATCGTAAGCTGCCAGGATTCCAAGTGGCTTTTAAGCTGGACCATCAACCGTCAGGGACAGTTCAAAGAGCAGGATAAAGATAAGGTATGCGTATGGGTTTACAGCCTGTTCACCGATGTACCTGGCGACTATGTGAAGAAACCGATGAAAGAGTGCACTGGTAAAGAGATCACCGAAGAGTGGCTGTACCACCTCGGCGTGCCGGTTGACCAGATTCCGGAGCTGGCAGAGAACAGCGCTGTCTGCGTACCGACCATGATGCCGTACATCACCGCATTCTTTATGCCAAGAAGAAAGGGCGACCGCCCGGATGTCATCCCGGATGGCTGCGTCAACTTCGCATTCCTCGGACAGTTCGCTGAGACACCAAGAGATACCATCTTCACGACAGAGTATTCCGTTCGTACCGCAATGGAAGCTGTTTACGGACTCCTCGGCGTAGACCGCGGCGTGCCGGAAGTATGGGGCAGCGTTTACGATATCCGCGACCTGCTGGACAGCTCCGTGAAACTGATGGATGGAAAATCCCCGCTGGAAATCGAGCTTCCTGGACCGCTCAACCTGCTGAAAAAACCTCTGCTGAAACTGGTAGATGGAAATGTAGTTGGAGATCTCTTAAAAGAGCATGGAATTATCAAAGAGGATATGGTGAAATAAGAAATAGAAAATAAGTAAGAAATGCAATAAGACCTGCGCTTTCAAACGGCGCAGGTCTTATTGCGTTGCTATGTATGCTCTCAAACAATTAAGCAGATTTCTTCGTGAAAAACAGCGCGGCACAGACGGCGGCGATGCCTCCAGCGAGCTTTGCAACGAGAAGCGGCACGACAAAATCAGGATCGGTGCCGAACGTAAATCCCATATGTGCGGCGATGGTCGATGCGGCGGAGACGAGGAAAGCTGCGTTTACAATCTTTCCGCGCTCGTCCATTTTTTCCATCATTGTGATCGCCGGAACAGGGCTGACAATGCCCATCAGAAGGCCGGCGGCACTGCTGTCGTTCATGCCGGTTTTTCTTCCAATAAAAGAGAGCGGCTTTTTGAGCACCCGCTGTAAAAGCTCCGCCGTCGGAAGGCTGCCGAGCAGTACAATGCCGATGGACGAGACGACCGCCATCGCGTCCTCCAGCGGCGCAAGGTCCGGGAGCAGCGAAAAGCCGGTCATATAGCAGAACGCGCCCGCGATGAGGCCGATCGTCGTCAGAAGCCGGATCACATCTGCAAATACCGTGAACGCGCGCACGGTCTGCTCCGGAAAACGCCAGATGCCGAACATCAGCAGAAAGCAGAAGAGGAGCACCGGGAGCGACTGAAGTACGATCTGCAGAAAAGAGAGTCCTGAGAGCAGTCCGCCGACGATCATCGTGACGGGAAGCGTGCCCGTGCCGATCAGCATGCCGCGGGAGAAAAAGAGGCGGTCGCCGCTTTTCAGCATTCCCATGCCGACCGGAATCGTAAAGGTGATGGTACAGCCAAGCGTCGCCGCAATCACAAGTCCTGCGTAGCGCACCATCTCCTGCGATGCCGAAAGCTCTCCGGCGAGCTGGTAGCCGCCCATGTCAATGGCGAGAATGCCGGCGAGAAGTCCCGCATCCAGCCCCAAAAAGTTCCAGATGGGAACGAGGGCGAAACGGAGAAAGCGGGAGAGCAGCGGGGTGAGGCAGATGATGCCCGACATGGAAAGTGCCGTCGGTCCAAGCAGCGTAAAGCCCTCCTCAAACCGTTTTCCAAGTCCGAAGCGATTGCCAGCGATCCGGTCGACACCGCCGAGTACCGCGCCGACTGCCATGATCCACATAATAATCTGATTCATAAAAAGAGAACCTTTCTAAATAAGTATTTTGTCTTTATATCTGTTCTTCAAATGCAATTTCATTTTTCAGCAGAAACTGGCGGACTTCCTCATCGAAGACGCGGTCGAGCGACTTGTCCATCGTAAAGATTTTGAGGGAAGTTCCGGTGGTAAGTAAGAGTTTTCCGTCCTTATACTGAAAATTCAGAAAGCATCCAAACACGTTCTCTATTTCCAGCGGCAGCGCATGGTCCGCGATCATTTTTTCGCACGCCGCCTGCGGAAGCTGAAACACAAATTTGAACTGCAGGGGTGTCCGTTTTCCTTTGATGACGGAATAGCAGAACGATTTCACATCTTTCCAGAGAAGCCGCGTCCGCCCTTTTTCTTTTAAGAGCTGCGCGTCATCGGGATCGAAAAAGTCCGTGTGAAGACTGCCGTCGATGGAGAACGTCGTAAACGTTGTGATCGACGCCTCGGAGACGGGAAAGCGGTCAAATGTCTCGAGACGGAGCAGAGTGTTCATAAAATTCTTTAACTGTGTAATCTGCAGGATAATCATCCGTAGTTAAAACCAGCCTTTCTTTTTAAAATACCAAATTTCAACAGCAACAATGAGAATACAGACGCCGATCAGGATGAAGTACGCATACGGGGCAGAAAGCTCAGGCATATGCGTAAAATTCATGCCGTACCAGCCGGCGATCAGGGAAAGCGGGAAAAAGATCGTCGAGACGACCGTCAGAATCCGCATCGTATCGTTCTGACGCAGGTCGATCTGCGCCTGCTGCATCTCGCGGATCTGCAGGGCGTACTCCCGCAGCATCTGGGTGTGGTCGTACAAACGGTCCACGCGGTTTCCAAGGCGCGAAAACTGACGGGCGCATTCCGGGGGAAGAAAGTGATTTTCGTCCTCGGAGAGTATTTCGCACATGTCGAGAAGCTGCTGGTAATAGGCATGGAACACGAGCAGCTCCCGACGAATCGTGATCAGGGTCCGCTGCAGCTCTTTTGGCAGAGTGTCGAGAAGAGACTCCTCGATTGTCGCGAGGCGCTTCTCAAAATTCTGCAGATAGAGCATATCCTCCTGGATCAGCGATTCCAGAAACGAGAAAAACAGGTGGAAGACATCGGAAGTATCGAGCGGTTCTTCCGGGAAGAGGAGGCTCTGCAAAGCCGGAAGTGTCTGTTCGTCGGCTGCCAGAATAAGCTGCCCCCGGTCGAGATAAAACGCAAGCGAGAATGCAAGGTGAAGCGGATGCGTCTTGTCCGGGACGGCAAGCGATCCGACCAGGCAGTCAGGCAGCAGCTCTGCGCGGCAGTATTCGATGCGCTCCGGCTGCAGACTGCGCCGGAAAAGAGAAAATCCGGGCAGCGCCGCGCAGGCTTTGGAAGCTTCCGAAAACGAAAGCAGGGAAAGCCGGACCGAATCCGAAAAAGTCCATTCCATACGTACCACCTCCTGAAAATAAGCAATGGAAAAATATCCATAAACAAAAAAGCCGTATGACCGTAGTATACCGCAAAAGGGGAGTGCGACAAGAAAAGGAAAAAACTTTTAACGGAAAAACTTTTATTGGGAAAAAACTTTTTGCAATGGAGCACTAAGTGTGTTATGATAAAATGTAGTTATCAAAACTACATGACAAAATATCAAAAAATTCACTGTGTCGAATTCGTCCCTAGTTCAGGAAGGTTTGAAAAAGAGCGGTGATTGGAAATACGAAACGTCCGCAGTGAGAAAAAGCGGAATCAAGTTTGGAGGGACAAAATATATGAGTTTTCACATTGTTGCAGACAGCTGCTGTGAACTGACAGCAGATATGAAAAAAAGAGGAAATATTGAAATTGCACCGCTGACACTGGAAGTCGGCGGCGAATCCATTCTGGATGACGAAACATTTGATCAGAAGTCATTCCTAAGAAAAGTGGCGGAGTGCCCGGAATGCCCAAAATCCGCATGCCCGTCTCCGGAGTATTTCCGCACGGCATTTCTGAACGGGGCAAAGCACTGCTATGCGGTAACGCTTTCCGCACAGCTCAGCGGATCTTATAACAGTGCAGTGCTTGGAGCCAACCTGGCACAGGAAGAAGATGAGGATCTGAAAATTCATGTGTTTAATTCCAGAAGTGCATCCATCGGTGAGACACTGATTGTGAAAAAAATCGTGGAGTGTGAAGAAGCCGGTATGAGCTTTGAACGTGTAGTTGAGACAGTAGAACTCTACATCAGCACACAGCATACCTATTTTGTGCTGGAAAATCTCGAAACGTTGCGGAAAAACGGGCGCCTTTCCAAAACAAAAGCACTTGTTGCATCCGCGCTTAAGATCAAACCGGTTATGGGAGCCACATCGGAGGGCGATATCGTACAGCTCGATCAGGCGCGCGGCATCAACAAAGCACTGATGAAAATGGTCGATGCCATTGTAAATGACGCACAGCATGTAGAAAACAAAACGCTTGCCATCTCTCATTGCAACTGCCCGGAGCGCGCCGAGATGGTAAAAGAAGCCCTTCTGGAGCGCCTTGCGGTACAGGATGTCTTCGTACTCGATACCCAGGGCGTCAGCAGTATGTATGCAAATGACGGCGGAATTATCATTGCATTATAACTTTTCTCTTCCCTTTTTGTTGAAAATGTAGTATAATTTTCAACATGTTTGAAAGTGCCGCCGAGCACTTTTTAGAAATCAAAGGAGAAGTAGAACCATGAGTCAGGAAAAAGTTGACCGCTATAAAAAGGAAAAAGCGAACCGTGAGAAAATCATGAGACGTGAAAGATGGATCACGAGACTGGAAGTTACCGCTTTCGTCGTTGTTCTGGCTACCCTGATCGGCTGGTTCTCCGTTGCTGTTTACCAGAACTCGGTAGCAGAGAAAAAGGCGAACCGCACGACAGAAACCACAACGATGAACGTGACGGATATTCAGAATTATCTGAGCGAGACCAACACATCCAGCGACAGCAGTGCAGATGACACCAGCGACAGCTCTGATGCTTCCGATACATCTTCGGACAGCACAGCAGATACGGCAAGTGACAGCACAGCAGATTCCATCAGCGAAAGTACAGCGGAATAAGCAGAATTGTTAAAGAAAGTAAAAGCGCTTACCACAGACGGGAAAATCCCGGAGTGATAAGCGCTTTTGTTATAGAGATTTATAGCAATCCCAGAAAATAATGCAAAAAATTCAGCACCGCAGAGCGTGAATTACTGCGTCACAGATTTTCGTCGTACCCCGGTACGCCTTCAAATCTGTTCCTTGCAATTCGCGCTCTGCAGCACTGCCTTTTTTGCATTATTTTCGGGTCTTGCTATAGAAAAAACTATGAGAAACACGCTCCGCGAGTTTCTCAAGTTATCGCGGCAGTCGCCAAGGTCTCGTGCAGGCACGGACTTTGACTCGTTGTCCGCGTAAATTAAAAAACCGGAGGACATACATCCTCCGGCCTTTCGCTTATGGTTAATTAGCATTTAACAACGTTGGAAGCCTGCATTCCGCGAGCACCCTCGGTAAGATCGTAAGTAACCGCCTGACCTTCGTCAAGAGTTTTGAATCCTTCACCCTGGATAGCGGAGAAATGTACGAATACATCGTTTCCGTCTTCGCCTGTGATGAAGCCATAGCCCTTCTCTGCGTTAAACCATTTCACTGTTCCCTTGTTCATTGTGAGTTACCTCCATAAAATTAAAAAATAAGCATGATGTGGGAATGCATATGTTCCCCCATAAGCGAGTGAACTTTTGATAAAAAAATTCACTAGCTATTACAGATTATATTGAAGGTGAATGCTAATATAATCTCTAATAGCTAGTGACCACGTATTACATCTCAACATCTTCTCGATTGAGACCATTATAATCTTGCAAATCAAAAAAGTCAAGAAAAAACTCTTTATTTCAGGAAAGATTTCGTGTATTATAAAAAGGAATAAATGGTCGGACGACGGCCAGAAGAAAAGAAAGGATCAGAGAACGTAAGATGAGTATCTTAATCAAAAATGGACAGGTCATCGACCCGGCCACCCAAAAAGACGAAATCAGTGATGTTCTGATCGAAAACGGCGTTATTACACGGGTTGAAAAAGGAATCCGCGTAAAAGATGCGCAGGTAATAGATGCAAAAGGCTGCTATGTAATGCCTGGCATCATCGATATGCATGTACATCTCCGCGACCCGGGGCAGACATATAAAGAAGATATTGAAAGCGGTTCGAAAGCAGCAGCAAAAGGAGGCGTGACAACGCTGGTAGCGATGCCGAATACAAAACCGGTCATCGACAGCCCGGACCGCGTCAACTATGTAACGATCAAAGCAGACCGTTTTTCTCCGATTAATGTACTGCAGGCAGGCGCCATCACAGTAGGACAGAAGGGTGAAGAGCTCGCCGATATCGAGGGCATGGTAAAAGCCGGCATCCCGGCGATCAGCGAGGACGGAAAATCCGTTATGAACGCGCTGCTCTACAAAGAGGCCATGGAGATTGCCGCAGAGAAAAACATTCCGGTGCTGGCTCACTGCGAGGACAAGAACCTCGTAAACGGCGGCTGCATGAATGAGGATGCAAACTCGAGAGAGTGGCATCTGCCGGGCATCACAAACTCCGTAGAGAACACGATTGTTGCAAGAGATATCGTACTTGCCGCAGAGACAGGTGCACACCTGCATCTGTGTCACTGCTCGACCAAAGAGAGCGTGGATATGGTGCGTGAGGCGAGAAAGGCCGGCGTTTCGATTTCCGCCGAGGTCTGCCCGCATCACTTTACCCTCTGTAGCGACGACATCGTAAAGGGCGACACCAACTACAAGATGAATCCGCCGCTCCGTACGAAAGAGGATCTCGAGGCACTGCGCCAGGGTCTGAAAGACGATGTCTTCGATGTCATCAGCACCGATCATGCACCGCATGCGCTGACCGAGAAACAGGAGTCCTTCAAGAAAGCTCCGTTCGGCATCGTCGGACTGGAGACGAGCGTGGCTCTTACCATCACCGAACTTGTGGATACCGAGATCATCACCCCGATGCAGATGGCGGAGAAGATGAGCTACAATCCGGCAAAAATCCTGCACCTGGACAAGAAAGGTTCTCTTGCACCCGGCATGGACGCCGATGTGGTTATCATCGATCCGGAAGCAGAGTATGTGATCGATCCGAAGGAGTTTGTTTCCAAGGGCAAAAACACTCCGTTCGGCGGCAAGAAAGTCAAAGGAAAAGTTATGGCTACCGTATGCGGCGGCAAGATTGTATACGAAGCTGAGTAATTTCTATAAGAAAAAACAGAAGAGGGAGAGTAAGCAGATGATTAACAAACTGATTGCAAACATTAAAAAAACAAATGCACCGATCGTCGTAGGTCTGGACCCGATGCTGAACTATGTGCCGGAGCACGTACAGAAAAAGGCATTTGCCGAGTACGGAGAGACACTCGAAGGAGCTGCAGAGGCCGTTTGGCAGTTCAATAAAGCGATTGTCGACGCAACATACGATCTGATTCCGGCTGTAAAACCGCAGGTTGCCATGTATGAGCAGTTCGGCGTTCCGGGAATGGCAGCATATGAGAAGACCGTTTCCTACTGCCAGGAAAAGGGTCTCGTTGTCATCGGCGATATCAAACGAGGCGATATCGGTTCTACTTCTGAGGCGTATGCAGTCGGCCACCTCGGCCACGTGCAGGTGGGAAGCAAATCCTACGCCGGATTCCATGAGGATTTTGCAACTGTCAATCCGTATCTTGGATCTGACGGCGTAAAACCGTTCATCAAGGTCTGCAAAGAGGAGAAAAAAGGTATCTTTGTTCTGGTAAAAACCTCGAACCCGTCCAGCGGCGAGTTCCAGGACCGCATCATCGACGGACGTCCGCTGTATGAGTGGGTCGGCGAGCAGGTTGCCGCGTGGGGCGAGGAGCACATGGGCGATGATTACAGCTATGTGGGAGCTGTTGTCGGCGCTACGTACCCGGAGATGGGCAAGGTGCTGCGTAAGGTAATGCCGAAATCCTACATCCTGGTACCGGGCTACGGTGCACAGGGCGGAAAAGGAAAAGACCTCGTTCACTTCTTCAATGAGGACGGACTGGGTGCAATCGTAAACTCTTCGAGAGGTATTATCGCTGCTTACAAACAGGAAAAATATGCCGAGTTTGGCACTGAGAACTTTGCGGATGCTTCGAGAGCAGCTGTAAAGGATATGGTTGAGGATATCAGCGGGGCGCTTGCTGCTGCAAAATAAGAATACAGGGTGAAAAGCTCAGAAGGTCTGCCGGGTAGATGTTATGTCCGCCGGAGGAAATTTTGGGCTTTTCGCCGATTCAAGAAAATAAAAGGAGTGTTCAGCTTATGAAAATCAAGGAATGCTGTACTGTGGAAAGTCAGGAGTGCATTGCAAAAGGAATTTACAGCATGTGGATTTCCACGAAAGTGATTGCGAAAGAGGCGAAGGCCGGCCAGTTTATTTCTCTGTTTTCGAAGGACGGCAGCCGTCTTCTGCCGCGTCCGATTTCTCTTTGTGAGATCGACCGAGAGGGAGGAAGACTTCGGATTGTCTACCGTGTGGCAGGTGCAGGAACGGAGGAGTTTTCGCATCTGAAAGCGGGGGATGAGGTTGATATTTTAGGGCCGCTTGGAAATGGATTCCCGATCGAGGAAGGTAAGGGAAAACGTGTGATGCTGATGGGCGGCGGTATCGGTGTTCCGCCGATGCTGCAGACGGCGAAGGATCTTGGAACGGACACGATCATCTGCTGTGGTTACCGCGATGAGTTGTTCTTAAATGAGGAGTTTGCTGCGGCAGGCGATCTTCATATTGCAACGGAGGACGGAAGTGCCGGTGTGAAGGGCAATGTGATGGATGCGGTGCGCGAGGATCATCTGGAAGCAGATGTAATTTTTGCCTGCGGTCCGGCTCCGATGCTGCGTGCGATTAAGGCGTACGGTCTGGAAAAGGGAATTCCATGCTGGATTTCGATGGAAGAGAAGATGGCGTGCGGCGTTGGCGCATGTCTTGCGTGTGTCTGCCAGTCGACTGAGGTGGATGGTCATTCACATGTGCACAACAAGCGGATCTGCAAGGACGGACCTGTCTTTTTAAGTACGGAAATTGAGCTGTAAGTGACGCGAGGAGGAGAAAAAGCGATGAAGACAAGTGTGAATCTGGCGGGTGTGGAACTGAAGAATCCGGTTATGACGGCATCTGGTACGTTTGGCTCTGGCGCGGAGTACAGTGAGTTTGTGGATTTGAAGGAGCTTGGCGCGGTTGTGACGAAGGGTGTTGCGAATGTGCCGTGGCCGGGGAATCCGACGCCGCGTATTGCGGAGGTTTACGGCGGAATGCTGAATGCGATCGGGCTGCAGAATCCTGGTATTGATGTGTTCTGTGAGAGGGATATTCCGTTTTTGAAACAGTTTGACACGAAGATTGTGGTGAATGTGTGTGGACGGACGACGGAGGATTACTGTGAGGTTGTGGAGCGATTGACTTCGGAGCCGGTGGATCTGCTGGAGATTAATATTTCGTGCCCGAATGTGAAGGAGGGCGGTATTGCGTTTGGACAGGATCCGAAGGCGGTGGAGGCGATCACCAGAGAAGTTAAAAAATATGCGAAGCAGCCGATTATTATGAAATTGAGCCCGAATGTGACGGATATTACGGAGATGGCGCGGGCTGCGGAAGCCGGCGGGGCGGATGTGCTGTCGCTGATCAATACGCTTACTGGGATGAAGATTGATATTGAACGGCAGAAGTTTGCGATTGCGAATAAGACTGGCGGTATGTCGGGGCCGGCGGTGAAGCCGATTGCGGTGCGGATGGTGTATCAGGTGGCGCAGGCAGTGAAAGTGCCGATTATTGGTATGGGCGGTATTGCGTCGGCGGAGGATGCGCTGGAGTTTATTCTGGCGGGGGCTACGGCGGTTTCGATTGGGACGGCGAATTTCTTTAATCCGTATGCGACTGTTGAAACGGTTCGCGGTATCGAAGAGTATATGAGAAGGCATAAGGTTGACGATATTAATTCGCTGATCGGGGCGGTGAGATAAGACGGACGGCCTCGAGCGGCTTCGCATCTGCGGTGCGGCGGGCGAGAAAAAGAGGGCGGAACTGTGGCTCAGAATGGGTACAGGGAAACGGGAACCATCCCATTTTCCTGCACCTGTTCCGGACTCATAGTTTCTGCCCTCTTTTTCTATGCCCGCCACACGGCAGGCGCAAATTCCAGTGAGGTCTGGTTGTGTGGAGCTGAAACGAAGTAGGTCTGGATCCGCCGGGGGCGGATCGGCGTGAGAGTGTTGTGGTGGGTGCATAGTATATAGAAAATGGAAGGTGGTATGTGAGATGAAGTATGGGATCATTAAAGTGAAGCGGGCGTTTTTGTATGAGGAGAATGGGGTTGATGTGGTGGATGAGGTGTTTTTTGGATGGAGCGTGATGTGGGAAGATGAGGGGGAGTGGATTGAGGTTTGGACGCATTATGGGTATCGGGGGTGGATGGAGAGGAATTTGATTGAGGAGAAAAGCAGGGAGTGGATGGAGGAGAGGGAAAAGGCAGGGAATACGTATGTGGTGACACGCGGGTTTGCGGATGTGATGAGAGGAGCGCGGGTGCAGGCGCGGATGTTGGAGACACTGGGACGGGGGTGTTTTGTGGAGAAAATGGAGGAGACGGAGAATGGGTATTGCAGGGTGAAGCTGGCGAATGAGATCAGTGGGTTTGTGCCGGAGGTGGCATTAAGAAAAAGACTGGATTCGGATCGGTTTTTGTGGGGAAAATCGGAAGAGAGGTTTTTTGTGGAGCAGGGGATTCCGAAGGGGTGGTCGGAAGAGAAGTTTCGGAGGAAGGTTGTGGAGTGTGCGAAGGGGTATCTTGGATGCCAGTACCGGTGGGGCGGGAAGGCGGCGGATGGGATTGACTGTTCGGGTGTGGTGTTTATGGTGTATTTGATGAATGGGGTTTTGATTTGGCGGGATTCGGATATCAGGGAAGGGTATCCGATGAAGCGATCTGGAGAGAAGGGGAGGAGATGTGTCTGGTGGAGGAACGGGCGAAGGCCGGGGATCTGCTGTTCTGGAGGGGGCATGTGGGGATGTATCTGGGGGACGGCAGGTATCTGCACTGTACGGGGCATGAGAGGGTGTTTGGGTGCAGGGTGAATAGTCTGCGGAGAGGGGATGAGGATTTTCGGAAGGATCTGGCGGAGGCGCTGAAAGTGGTTGGGAGTGTTTTTTCGTGAAATATCTGGAAGCGGAAAGCGATCATATGATACAGTCCGGCGATTTTCCGACGAGTCTTATTATGGCGGACTGCAATTATCTGAAGCGGACGAACGACACGCTGGGCCACGAGTACGGTGATCTGCTGCTGCAGCGGACGGCACGGAAGTAAATAAGACATATATAATTGACATCAGGAAATATCATTTTTGTATTGGTAATCCCTGAAAAAGTTTGTTATAATAATAACAAAGTCGAAAACAAAAGACAAAAGGCGGCTTAAACAGAGAGTGGAAAAACAGAAAAATCTGCTGATCTGATCTGCCGGAGCCGCCTGATCAGAAGCAAAACAAGAAAGGGGTTCTGAACAATGGCAAGATTTACATTACCAAGAGATTTATACCACGGAAAGGGTGCTTTAGAGGCACTGAAAACATTTGAGGGAAAACGCGCAATGGTCTGTGTAGGCGGCGGTTCCATGAAACGCTTCGGTTTCCTGGATCGTGCAGTGGATTACCTGAAAGAGGCTGGCATGGAAGTACAGCTTTTCGAAGGAATTGAGTCTGACCCGTCTGTAGAGACGGTTATGCGCGGTGCAAAAGCGATGGAAGAGTTCCAGCCGGACTGGATCGTAGCAATGGGCGGCGGATCTCCAATCGACGCAGCAAAGGCAATGTGGATCAAATACGAGTATCCGGACATCACCTTCGAGGAGATGTGCAAAGTATTCGGAATGCCGAAACTTCGTAAGAAAGCTCACTTCTGTGCAATTTCTTCGACATCAGGAACGGCAACGGAGGTAACCGCATTCGCAGTTATCACCGACTATGAAAAAGGTATCAAATACCCGCTGGCAGACTTCGAGATCACACCGGATGTCGCAATTGTTGACCCGGATCTGGCAGAGACCATGCCGCAGAAGTTAGTTGCTCACACCGGTATGGACGCTATGACGCATGCGATCGAGGCATACGTTTCCACTGCAAACTGTGACTTTACCGATCCGCTGGCTCTGTATGCGATCCGTATGATCCAGGCAGATCTTGTAGATTCCTACAACGGAGATATGGCAAAACGTGACAGCATGCACAACGCACAGTGTCTCGCTGGTATGGCATTCTCCAACGCACTGCTTGGTATCGTTCACTCCATGGCACACAAAACAGGCGCAGCATTCGCTGATTACGGCGCTCACCTGATCCATGGAGCAGCAAATGCCATGTATCTGCCGAAAGTTATCGCTTTCAATGCAAAAGATGAGACCGCAGCAAAACGTTACGCAGTCATCGCTGACGAGATGAAACTGGGCGGCGAGACAACCGAAGAGAAAATCAAACTTCTCATCGCTTATCTGCGCGGCATGAACGACAAACTGAACATTCCGCAGTGCATCAAGAACTACGGAAAAGACAGCTATCCGACCGAGCAGGGATTCGTTCCGGAAGACGTATTCCTGGAGAGACTGCACGACATCGCCGTAAATGCCATCGCCGATGCCTGCACCGGATCCAACCCGAGACAGCCATCTGTTGAGAGATGGAAAAACTGCTGAAATGCTGCTACTATGATACAGAAGTAGATTTCTAAAAAGAAAACATATCAAAATCTCTCCGTTCTCTGGGCGGAGGGATTTTTTGCGTTAGAGAATAAAATTTATCCTCTTCCAGCAAGAAGACTCCGACCTCTAAGGTGAGAGATGAATTGCGTCCGTTATCTTCTTGATATTGGGTTCTAATCATGGTATAATAGAATCAGTCGAATAGAAGAAAGGGGGTCGAAATACAATGGATTTGGATAATAATGCACATTCAGTGTTTTTACTGCACTATCATCTTGTTCTTGTGGTTAAGTACCGCAGACAGGTTTTTGATGACGCAATTTCCGGCAGGGCAAAAGAGATCTTTGCGTATATTGCTCCAAATTACAATATCACCCTTGAAGAATGGAATCACGATAAAGACCATGTGCATATACTTTTCAAGGCCCACCCCAATACGGAAATAAGCAAGTTCATAAACGCATATAAAAGTGCAAGCAGCAGACTTTTGAAAAAAGAATTCCCGCAGATAAAGAAAAAGCTGTGGAAAGAACATTTCTGGAGTCAGAGTTTTTGCCTGCTTACAACGGGCGGTGCCCCGATTGAAGTAATCCAAAAATACATCGAAAGTCAGGGACAAACGGATCGAAAAAGGAAGTGACCAACATGGCAAACAAAGCATATAAATTCAGAATATACCCCGATGATGCGCAGAAAGTTTTGTTTGCCAGAACGTTCGGCTGTGTCCGAATGGTGTACAACCATTGGCTTGCCAGAAAAATCAGGCAGTATGAGGAGAACAAAACCACGGTAACCTACACGGTTTGTGCAAAAGAAATGGCTGAAATGAAGAAAACAGAAGCATACGCATTTTTGAGGGAAGTAGACAGTGTCGCATTACAACAATCGCTTCGGCATCTTGATACGGCATTTCAGAATTTTTTCAAACAGCCGAAGACAGGTTTTCCAAAGTTTAAATCTAAAAAACAGAATAAAAAGAGCTATTCAACGATCTGTATCAACGGAAACATCGCCATATTGAATGGATATTTGAAATTGCCGAAAGCCGGCCAGGTCCGGTTAAAACAACACAGAGCTGTTCCGAAAGAATACAAATTAAAATCTGTAACAGTAAGCCAGACACCAGGCGGAAAATATTATGCAAGTATTCTTTTTGAGTACGAAAATCAAGTACAGGAAAAAGAGATGCGGCGTTTTCTGGGGTTAGATTTTTCCATGCATGAATTATATCGTGACAGCAACGGGAATGAACCTGCATATCCGAAGTATTACAGGAATGCAGAGGAAAAATTAGCGAGGGAGCAGCGCAGACTTTCCAAAATGCAGAAAGGTTCGAACAACCGTAGCAGGCAGAGAATCAAGGTGGCAAAACTCCACGAAAAGGTTTCCAGTCAACGAAAGGATTTTCTGCATAAGCTGTCGAGGCAGACAGCAGATGCTTATGATTGTGTATGTATAGAATCCTTAGATATGAAAGCAATGTCACAGATGCTGAACTTTGGAAAATCTGTTTCAGATAACGGGTGGGGAATGTTCACAGGGTTCTTGAAATACAAACTTGAGGAACAGGGTAAAAAGCTTGTGAAGGTGGACAAATTTTTCGCCAGCAGTCAGATTTGTTCCGTTTGTGGTTACAGGAACGCAGAGACAAAAAATCTTGCGGTCAGAGAGTGGGATTGTCCGCAGTGTGGAACCCATCACGACAGAGATGTAAATGCGGCTGTCAATATCAGAAATGAGGGAATGCGGCTGGTAGTGGCATGACCGTAACGTAATATAATAAAACCGTGGGACACACGGGGATAGCTCGCCTATGCTTAGCACATTGGTGCTATCGAACGAGAACCAAACCTACCGAGGTTAGGGAAGCCCCCACCTCTACAGGTAGGGGAGGATGTCACGTTTTTTATGCGAAATCCTGTGTCTGGACTGGAAAAACAGAGGCGTTTATGGTAGTATAGAAAAGAATAGAAGTAAAAACGGGCGGCATTGCGAAAAAAGATGCCTTCCCCTGAAAATATGGAGGAAAAAAGATGGAACAGTACAAGCAGGAGTTTATCGAGTTTATGGTCGAGAGCCAGGTATTAAAATTTGGAGAGTTCACTCTGAAAAGCGGAAGAAAATCCCCGTTCTTCATGAATGCGGGCGCTTACGTAACCGGAAGCCAGTTAAAACGTCTCGGCGAGTATTATGCAAAAGCAATCCATGACAATTATGGACTGGATTTCGACGTTCTGTTTGGACCGGCCTACAAAGGAATCCCGCTCAGCGTTGTAACCGCTATTGCGATTCATGATCTCTACGGTGTGGAAGTACGTTACTGCTCCAACCGGAAAGAAGCAAAAGACCACGGCGGAGATGCAGGACTGCTGCTTGGAAGCAAAATTAAAGACGGCGACCGCGTTGTCATCATCGAGGATGTTACCACCTCCGGAAAATCCATCGAGGAGACGTTCCCGATCATCCAGGCACAGGGCAATGTGGAGATCAAAGGTCTGATGGTATCCTTAAACCGTATGGAGCGCGGAAAAGGCGACAAGAGCGCACTTGAGGAAATCCAGGAAACCTATGGCTTCCCGGCAAATGCCATTGTAACCATGGAGGATGTCATCACCTATCTGTACAACCGTCCATGCCAGGGCAAAATCCAGATCGATGACAAGATGAAGGCTGCCATTGATGCTTATTATGAGGAGTACGGTGTCAAATAAGACGTGGTACACTTGAAAAAAGGAGTTTTGCACGATGAATGAAAAAATCTATAAAACCATGGGACGTGTCGGCGGCGGAAATATCGCCATGGGCGCAGTACTGGTTGTGGTAGGGGTAGCAACCGGTGTCCTGATGATCGTAAGCGGAGCAGGTCTGCTGAAACGACGCGGGGAAATTATGTTTTAAGAAAAATGCCGGAATATTTTGGAAGCGCATGCGCCGAAGAGGTATTCCGGCGTTTCTGATACCACGCAGAAAGGGGAAACAAAGATGAAGCAGGAGACGAAAGCCAGAATCCGCGTTGTGGGACGGATTTTATTTCTGGTGTATCTTCTTGCGCTCGTTTATTTTCTGTTTTTTGCAGAAGAATACGGGAGAAGAAACTTTTTTGAACTGGATTACCGTTACAATCTGGTGCCGTTTCAGGAAATCAGACGGTTCTGGATTTACCGCGAAAAGGTGGGATTCCTTGCCGCATTTTTAAATCTGGCGGGCAATGTGATCGGTTTTCTGCCGTTCGGCTTTATCGTTCCGGTGATGCACAAAAAAATGGAGAGTTTCTGGAAAGTATCGCTTCTTGGTTTTATGTTCAGCCTCTGCGTGGAGACGATTCAGCTCATCACGAAGGTGGGCTGCTTTGATGTAGATGATCTGATCCTGAATACGCTTGGAGCCATGATCGGCTGCGGCGCATTCCTGATCTGCAATAAATTCAGGAGATGGAAATATGGCGAGGAAGAAGTATAATTACAATTTTGTCCGGAAGCCGTCGGAAGGCGGAAAGGAAGCTCTCTATATGGCAGGTGCTTCGGTCTTTCTGTTTCTGCTGGCTTCGGTCGTATCGTTTGCGTTCCGCGGAAACGGAGGCATTTTTCTCGGAGCAGCGGGACTGTTCTCATTCCTTCTGTCGGGATACGGCTTCTATGTGGGAATGAAGAGCTTTAAAGAAGAACAGGTCAGCCACAGAATGTCGGTTCTCGGCTCGATTACGAGCGGCGGCATGCTGGTCGCATGGCTGGCACTGTTTCTGATCGGTGTGAGATAAATGTACTCTCGTAAAATCAAGCGCAGAAAGACTCCGGGAGTACATATAAAAGAAAAGGGGAAAAAGATGGATCGCGAACGTTTTGAAAAACAGCTGAATTTTATTCTGGAGATTGATAAAGAAAAACAGATCCTGCGCCAGACGCACATCCGCGGCTATTCGCGCCAGGAGGACGACGCGGAGCACGCATGGCACATGGCGGTGATGGCATTTCTGCTGCAGGAATATTCGAATGAGAAAATCGACATCGGCAGAACGATGCTCATGCTGCTGATCCATGACCTCGTGGAGATTGATGCAGGCGACACGTATGCGTACGACGCGGAGGCAAACAAAACAAAAGACGAGAGAGAACACAAAGCGGCCGAGCGCATCTACGGCCTGCTGCCGGAGGATCAGGGAAAAATGCTGATGGATCTCTGGCTCGAGTTCGAAGCGTATGAGACACCGGAAGCGCGCTTTGCCCATGTGATGGACAATTTCCAGCCGCTGCTTTTAAATCATGAGAACGATGGAAAAGACTGGACCCGCCACAATGTGCGGATTTCCCAGCCGTTAAAACGAAACGAGAAGACGACGACCGGCTCCGAGGAGATCTGGAGTTATATGGAAGAGATTCTCGAACAGAGTATCCGGGATGGAAAAATTATTGACGACCGGGAAGAAAAACAGGAATAAGTTAAGAAGAATGAGGGGCAGATCTGCCCCTCGTAACAGTTAAAGAGAAACAGAAAGGGATTTTTTTATGACGGATGAATTATTAAACGAGCGGTATGCGCTTGCAATTGAGCGGATCCGCCAGATTCCGGCGGAAAAAAGCGTTCCGCAGCCGTACCGCGATTTTTTTGCACAGATGGCACAGTACCTCTGCAAAATGGACCAGATCCGGAGCAGAATCGCAGAAGGATATCTAAAAACAGCATCCGAGGAAGAGCTGGCTGTTTTTAACCGTGAGCCGTATGAAGATGTGATCGGGGAGTGGTATGAGACCTCCTACGGAAACCCGGCGTTTGCCGTGCGGGCACTTGGTGAAATGCATGGAAGGAGCCTCTGCTGCCTGTACCGGGAGCTGGGAAATGCTGTTGTCTGGGTCTATGAGGACCGCCTGCTGGAGCTGACTGCGGCGATGGAGCTGTATCTCGAGTTGTATGCGATGTTCGAGGAGGAGACGCTGCCGTCCGCGCAGTATGTAAAAGAGAGCATTTACTGGTATGTGAGCGATTACGCCGAGGAGCGCCAGGAATGCCAGGTGCGCGAAATCGTCGACCCGTCGCTGCACTTTGTGAAGGATATTGTGATGGAATCTGATCTGACGGATCTGCGGTATCTGTACCAGTACGGCGAATATATCACCGAAAATGAGAAGGGTACAGCCCGCTTTTTAAATACGTTCAGCCAGGAAGAAATCGACGCGATGGCACGCACCTACACAGAAGGCTTCCGCAAGTGCTTTCTCGTGGCGCGAAAAGATCTGTCGAAAAAGAAGACAGTCAGCATCCGCTTCCACATCGGTTTTGAGCGCATGATCCGTGCGGCAATATTACAGTTCCGCGAGATGGGACTCGAGCCGGTGATTTCCCGCGGCGCGCGGAGAACGTGGGTTGCCGGTGCGTCTGCGAATAAGCAGTATGACTACGATCACCGGAACGATGAGGCGCTGTATCTCAACGAGGATCTCGTGAAGAGACGGCTCCGCGCGATGCAGGTGAAATACGACGAGTACAAAGAACTGGCGGACGGCTATGCCGGCCCTGCCGTGGTGGAAACCTTCGGCGAAGTTCCGTTTGAGCCAGTAAATAAAAAACAGGCACTGCACTTAAACGAGCGCCAGCAAAAGCTCCGTGTCGGTTTCCAGAACGAGGCGGGCCAGATTGTAAACCGCTATATCAAGGATGACGAGTACGGCTACACGATCATCGCCTACCCGATGCCGGAGATCGATCCGCGCTACGAAAAAATTTTTTGTGAGATCGTAAAGATCAACACGCTCGATTACGAAAAATACCAGCGCATCCAGCAGTACCTGATCGATGCGCTCGACGAGGGTGTTTCCGTGCATGTGCTTGGAAAAGGAGAGAACAGAACGGATCTGCGCGTGATGCTGCATCATCTGAACGATCCTGCGAAAGAGACGAATTTCGAGAACTGTGTTGCCGACTGCAATATTCCGGTCGGAGAGGTCTTTACTTCCCCGAGTCTTACCGGCACGACAGGCGTGCTCCATGTGACGGGAGTCTACCTGAACGAGCTGTATTACCGCGATCTCTGCCTGACGCTGACTGACGGCATGATCACCGCGTATGACTGCGCAAACTTCGAAAAAGAAGAGGACAATCGTACTTATATAGAAGAAAACCTGCTGTATCACCACAGGACGCTGCCGATCGGTGAGTTTGCCATCGGAACGAACACGACGGCGTACGTGATGGCAGAGCAGTACGGCATCGCCGGAAAACTGCCGATCCTGATCGCAGAGAAGATGGGCCCGCATTTTGCGATGGGCGACACCTGCTACGCCTGGGCGGAGGACAGCCCGATGTACAACCCGGACGGAAAAGAAGTAATCGCGCGCGAGAACGAGGTTTCGGCAAAACGGAAAGAAGATCCGTCGAAAGCATACTTCGGATGCCACACGGACATCACGATTCCGTACCGCGAACTGCAGTCGGTTGCGGTCGAAAAAGCAGACGGAACGACGATCCCTCTCATTGAGGACGGACGCTTCGTCCTGCCGGGAACGGAAGAATTAAATGAACCTTTTGGCTGATTATGGGTTGACATTTCTGCGCCTGCTTAGTATATTATAAGCAGAACTGAATGATTAAAACATAAATATAAGCATAACTAATGAATAACGCTTAGAACAGTTAATCAGAAAAGGAGAACAACATGGCTAAAGTAGGAATGTGATGGGCAGCGACTCTGATATGCCGGTAATGAGCAAAGCAGCCGACATGCTGGAAAAATTTGGAATTGAGTACGAGATGAAAATCATCTCCGCACACCGCGAGCCGGATGTATTTTTCGAATATGCAAAAACCGCAGAGGAGAAAGGCTTCAAGGTTATCATTGCAGGCGCAGGTATGGCAGCTCATCTGCCGGGTATGTGCGCAGCTATTTTCCCAATGCCGGTCATCGGAATTCCGATGCATACCACATCGCTTGGAGGTCGTGATTCCCTGTACTCCATCGTACAGATGCCGAGCGGCATTCCGGTAGCAACCGTTGCCATTAATGGCGGTGCCAATGCCGGAATCCTGGCAGCAAAGATTCTTGCAACTTCCGATCCGGAACTGCTTGCAAAACTGAAAGCATATACACAGGAAATGAAAGAGCAGGTTGAGGCAAAAGACGCAAAACTGCAGGAAACAGGATACCGTAACTACAGTAAATAAAAACAAAGGACAAGGGAGGTTCACCATGGATTACAAGAACGCAGGAGTAGATATTGAAGCTGGATACAAATCAGTAGAATTAATGAAAGAGCATGTAAAGAAAACCATGCGCCCAGAGGTATTAGGCGGCCTTGGCGGTTTTTCCGGCGCTTTTTCCCTGGCAAAAATCAAAGAAATGGAAGAGCCGGTGCTGCTTTCCGGTACAGACGGATGCGGAACCAAGGTGAAGCTCGCCATGATTCTTGATAAACACGACACCATCGGCATTGATGCCGTTGCCATGTGTGTGAACGATATCGCATGTGCCGGCGGAGAACCGCTGTTCTTCCTCGACTACATCGCATGCGGAAAGAACTATCCGGAGAAGATCGCTTCGATCGTAAAAGGCGTTGCAGAAGGCTGTCTGCAGTCCGATGCGGCACTGATCGGCGGTGAGACCGCAGAGCATCCGGGCCTGATGCCGGAGGATGAGTACGATCTGGCAGGTTTTGCTGTCGGCGTATGTGACAAGAAAGACATGATTACCGGTGAAAATCTGGCAGCCGGAGACGTACTGATCGGCATGGCTTCCACCGGCGTTCACAGCAACGGATTTTCTCTTGTCCGCAAAGTTTTCGATATGACAAAAGATTCTTTAAATACATACTATGATGAGCTCGGCGCAACCCTCGGCGAGACCCTGCTTGCACCGACCCGGATCTATGTAAAAGCACTCCGTGCGATCAAAGATGCCGGCGTAACCGTAAAAGCGTGCAGCCACATCACCGGAGGCGGCTTCTACGAGAACATTCCGCGTATGCTCAAAGACAACACCGTAGCCGTTGTACAGAAAGACAGCTACACCGTACCGCCGATCTTCGATCTGATGGCAAAGAAGGGCAATATTGACGAGCAGATGATGTACAACACCTTCAACATGGGTATCGGAATGGTACTGGCCGTTGATCCGGAGGATGTAGATGCAGCCATGAAAGCCATCCGTTCCACCGGCGATACTCCGTATGTGATCGGACATATTGAAAACGGAGAAAAAGGAGTACAGTTATGCTAAGATTAGCAGTTCTCGTCTCCGGCGGCGGCACGAACCTGCAGGCGATTCTGGATGCGATTGACGAGGGAACCATCACAAACGCGGAGGTTTCTGTTGTCATCAGCAACAATGCAGGAGCGTATGCGCTGGAGCGTGCGAAAAAGAAGGAGATTGATGCGGTATGCCTTTCCCCGAAGACCTTTGCATCGAGAGAAGCATTCAACGAGGCACTGCTGGCGAAACTGCAGTCGTACAACGTCGATCTCGTTGTGCTCGCAGGATGCCTGGTTGTGATCCCGCAGAGCATTGTGGATGCTTATCCGAATAAGATCATCAACATTCATCCGTCCCTCATTCCGTCGTTCTGCGGAACGGGCTATTACGGACTGAAAGTGCACGAGGGCGTATTATCCCGCGGCGTCAAAGTGACGGGAGCGACGGTTCATTTTGTGGACGGCGGAACAGACACCGGCCCGATTATTCTGCAGAAGGCAGTCGAAGTGCACGAGGGCGATACACCGAAGACACTGCAGCAGCGCGTCATGGAAGAGGCCGAGTGGGTCATCATGCCGCGTGCGATTGATCTGATTGCAAACGGAAAAGTAACGGTAGAAGACGGACACGTAAAGATAAAGGAGTAAGAGCGATGAAAGTACTGATTGTAGGAAGCGGCGGAAGAGAGCATGCGATTGCCTGGAAGGTGGCGCAGAGCCCGAAGGTAGACAAGATTTACTGCGCTCCTGGAAACGCAGGAATTGCGGAGTACGCAGAGTGTGTCGATATTGCAGCGATGGAGTTTGACAAGCTCGTTGCTTTTGCGAAAGAAAAAGAGATTGACCTGACCGTCATCGGCATGGATGATCCGCTGGTCGGCGGTGTTGTCGATGCGTTTGAGGCAGAGGGGCTGCGTGTATTCGGACCAAGAAAGAATGCGGCGATTCTGGAAGGATCCAAAGCGTTCTCTAAAGACCTGATGAAAAAATATAACATTCCGACGGCAGCGTACGAGACGTTCTCCGATCCGGAGGCGGCAGAGAAGTATCTGGAAACCGCAAAATTCCCGATCGTACTGAAAGCCGACGGTCTGGCTCTTGGAAAAGGCGTTCTGATCTGCAATACCTTAGAGGAAGCAAAAGAGGGCGTTAAGACGATCATGCTCGACAAGAAATTCGGCAGTGCCGGAAATGAGATGGTCATCGAGGAGTTTATGACGGGACGTGAGGTTTCCGTTCTCTCCTTTGTGGATGGAAAGACGATCAAGACGATGAGTTCCGCACAGGACCACAAGAGAGCAGGAGACGGCGACACCGGCCTGAACACCGGCGGCATGGGAAACTTCTCTCCGAGTCCGTTTTATACCGAAGAAGTGGATAAGTTCTGTAAGAAATATATCTATCAGCCGACCGTAGATGCGATGGCAGCCGAGGGAAGACCGTTTAAGGGAGTTATCTTCTTCGGACTGATGCTGACACCGGACGGACCGAAGGTGCTCGAGTACAATGCCCGCTTCGGCGATCCGGAGGCACAGGTTGTGCTTCCTCGTATGAAGACAGACATCATTGATGTATTTGAAGCCTGCATCGACGGAACTCTCGACCAGATCGACCTGCAGTTTGCAGATAATGCGTGTGTCTGCATCGTACTGGCTTCGAACGGTTATCCGGTTTCCTACGAAAAAGGATTCCCGATCCGCGGACTCGAGACGTTCAAAGAGCATGAGGGCTATTACTGCTTCCATGCAGGAACGAAGTTCAAAGACGGCGAGATCGTGACAAACGGAGGCCGTGTCCTCGGCGTGACAGCACTTGGCGATACCCTGAAAGAGGCACGTGCGAATGCATATAAGGCTGTTGACTGGGTTGACTTTGACAATAAATATTACCGCCATGATATTGGAAAAGCGATTGACGAAGCGTAACGTGAATGTGAATTTTAATTTTGAGTAAAATGGAGCCGCCAGAATCCCGGTGAAAGGGAAATCTGGCGGCTTTGTCTTTTTATTCTGAAAAGGGAATAAAGCGCCGCCGTTCCGGATACAATAGTAAGGAGATCCTTTGCTTTTTAGCAGAATCAGAACAGGAAAGGCGGTCAGAAAAGATGGGAATCGTTTGTCTGGCGGGGATTTTTGCCGTATTTCTTCTGCTTGCATGGACGCTCTGCCGGGCGGCAGGATGGGAGAAAGAACGGGAAGATCTGGAACAGGAGCAGTACCTGAAAGAGTGGCGGGAGAAAAAGTTGAAAAAAATCGAAAAAATTTGAAAATTAGTGTTGACATTTGGCGGGTGGAATGCTATACTAACGAAGTCGGTTGGTGATACAGATAAAAAGCCAACAGACAAAACACCGATGTGGGGTCTTAGCTCAGCTGGGAGAGCATCTGCCTTACAAGCAGAGGGTCATAGGTTCGAGCCCTATAGGCCCCATATTTTATGAAAAACGGTGTTGAAAATGAATATGGCGAGATAGCTCAGTTGGCTAGAGCACGCGGTTCATACCCGCGGTGTCGAGGGTTCGAATCCCCCTCTCGCTACTTATGGAACCCTTGAGAAATCAAGGGTTCTTTTGGTTTTATGGGCAGTATGATGATATGGCTGTCATGTCAAAATCGTGTCTTGAAATCCACAGGGATTTGTGAGAAAATAAGACTACCTAAGAGCTTGTTTTGGGCTCTGAAAGTAAATAAAACAGTAATGGATAGAAGAAAGATAAGGAAAAAACAATGATAGAGTTTAATAAACCACCTTTTATTGGAACAGAACTGGAATACATCCGCCAGGCGGCAGAGGAAAACAACAAGCTGTGCGGCGACGGTCCTTTTACGAAGAAATGTTCTGCCTGGATGCAGGACAATTTCAACGTAAAACATGCGATGCTTACGACATCCTGCACCCATGCACTGGAAATGGCAGCTTACCTGTCTGAGATTCAGCCGGGCGACGAAGTGATCATGCCGTCCTACACGTTTGTTTCCACTGCAGATGCCTTCGTTCTGCGCGGAGCAAAAATCGTCTACGTGGATATCCGTCCGGATACGATGAACATCGACGAGACCAAGATTGAGGATGCTATCACCGAAAAAACAAAAGCGATTGTTCCGGTTCACTATGCGGCGTTGCCTGTGAAATGGATACCATCATGGATATTGCAAAACGCCATAACCTGAAGGTTGTAGAGGATGCGGCACAGGGTGTGAGCGCGTACTACAAGGGAAAAGCCCTTGGAACGATCGGCGATTTTGGCTGCTACAGCTTCCATGAGACGAAAAACTATACGATGGGAGAGGGCGGCGCGCTGCTGTTCCAGGATGAGAATTATCTGGAAAAAGCAGAGATCCTTCGTGAAAAGGGAACGAACCGCAGCAAGTTTTTCCGCGGACAGATCGACAAATATACCTGGATCGACTACGGCTCCTCCTATCTGCCGAGTGATATGAATGCGGCTTACCTGCTTGCAGAACTCGAGGAACATGAGAAAATCGACAGAAAGCGGATGGCCATCTACAACTATTACCATGAGCAGCTCCGTCCGCTGGCTGAGGCTGGAAAGATCGAGCAGCCGGTTGTGCCGGAAGGCTGTGTACATAATGCACATATGTACTTCATCAAGGCAAGAAATCTGGAAGTGCGTACAAAACTGATCAACTATATGAAAGAGCGCGGTGTGATGTGTGTCTTCCATTACGTTCCGCTCCATACCTCCCCGGCCGGACAGAAGTTCGGTGTTTTCCACGGAGAGGACAAATACACAACAAAAGAGAGCGAGCGCCTGATGCGTCTGCCGATGTTCTACAGCCTGTCTGAACAGGATATGGCATATGTCGTAGAGTGCCTCATGGACTTTAAAGAGTGGTAACATTTCATGTATGAGAAGTTTTTAAACTACTTTACGGACTATATTTTCGTGAAGGATGAGCCGCAGAAAGCCGATGTGATTTTTGTGCCGGGAAACGGATATCCGCAGATGGCGGCGCACGCGGCAGAACTCTGGAAAGAAGGATTTGCGCCGTATGTGCTTCCATCGGGAAGATACAGTACTGTGCTCGGGCATTTCGCCGGTGTACAGGATCTTGCGGAGCAGTACGGCGGGAACTATGAAACCGAGTGGGAGTTTCTGCGGACGGTACTGCAGAAAAACAGCGTGCCGGAGAAAGCGATTCTGCGCGAAGACCAGGCGACGTATACGTATGAAAATGCACTGCGGTCACGGGAAGTGACAGATGCGGCGGGCATCGAGGTGAAAAAAGCGATCCTCTGCTGCCGGAATCTCCATGCGAGACGGTGTATTCTGTATTACCAGCTTGTCTACCCGGAGACAGAGTTTTTTGTCTGTCCTTCGGATATTGAGTTCACCAGAGAAAACTGGCATACAAAGGGTGAATGGATCGACCAGGTGTTAGGAGAAATGGAGCGCTGCGGCGGTCAGTTCCACAAGATTCTGCGGGAACTGCCGGCGGATTCTGAATTTTAACACCAGTAGACAAGAAGTCCTCAGCTTCTAAAGTGGTGGGATGAATTGTTAAAAGAAACATAACGGCAGTGGTAGGCGGAGAGAAATCGGTATCCTCCACTGACATGAGGAAAGTCACAGTCGAACTATTCTCGACATGTCAGACTCCGTGCAAATACCGATTGTGAGTTGAAACGAAAAGATTTATAAAAAAGAGCGGAAATTGTGGTAAAATTGCGGCTCGTATGGTATACTATCGTTAAGTTAAGTTTCTAATCTAAAGCAAAGGTTGGTGGACAGTATGAATAAGATTGATGAAGTATTAGAGCTTTTAAAACAGAGAGAACGTGAGAGCGAAAAACCGAAAAACGTGATTTTATGGGTCCTTGCCATTGTCGGAGCGGTAGCGGCAGTTGCAGGAATCGCATACGCAGTATACCGGTTTGTAACTCCGGATTATCTGGAAGACTTCGAAGATGATTTCGATGACGATTTCGACGATTACTTCGAGGATGAAGACGAAGATAAGTAGGATGGAAAAAAGAAACTCCGGTGCCGGAACGTGGTACCGGAGTTTTTCTGTCCGGAAATCAGTTTGACATAGAAGGAGAAGAGAATGAAAAAAGGAGAAATTTACGAGGGAGTCGTGGAAGGAATCGATTTCCCGAATAAAGGACGTGTACATGTGGAGGGCGAGACGGTTACCGTGAAAAATGCAATTCCGGGACAGAAGATCCGCTTTCAGATCAACAAAAAAAGAAAGAACCGCATGGAGGGCCGCCTGCTCGAAGTAACAGAAAAATCCCCGATGGAAAAGCGCGATCCGGTCTGCAGTATTTTCCCGTCCTGCGGCGGATGCATGTACCAGACGATGAGTTATGAGGATCAGCTTGCAATGAAGGCCGGTCAGGTGAAAAAACTGCTCGACGATGCCCTCGTGGAGGCCGGCCAGGTCAATGAGGCGGGGGAGGCCGATTATCCGTTCCTTGGAATCAAGGGAAGTCCGAAGGAGTTTGCATACCGGAATAAAATGGAGTTTTCCTTCGGCGATGAATACAAGGACGGCCCGTTGTCTCTCGGACTTCATAAAAAGGGAAGCACCTACGATGTCCTGACCGCGTGCGACTGCAAAATCGTGCATGAGGATTTCACAAAGATTCTGACCTGCGTGCTGGCGTACTTTAAAGAGCGGAACGCAAGTTACTACCACAAGATAAGCCACGAGGGTTACCTGCGCCACCTGCTGGTGCGAAGAGCCGAGAATACCGGAGAAATCCTGGTAAATCTCGTCACCACAAGCCAGGAAGAATGGGATCTGATGCCGCTTGTGCAGGAAGTGCTTGGTCTGCCGCTGGAAGGAAAGGTTGTCGGATTCCTCCATATCATAAATGATTCCCTGGCAGATATTGTAAAGAGCGATGAGACAAAAGTGCTCTACGGACAGGACTACTTCTATGAAGAACTCCTCGGACTGAAATTCAAGATCACCCCGTTCTCCTTCTTCCAGACCAATTCCCTTGGCGCGGAAGTTCTCTACAGCACCGCCCGCGAGTTCGTCGGCGAGACGAAAGACCGCACGATCTTCGACCTCTACAGCGGAACCGGAACCATCGCCCAGATCCTTGCACCGGTCGCAAAAGAAGTGATCGGCGTGGAAATCGTGGAAGAAGCTGTTACAGCTGCAAAAGAGAACGCAGAGGCAAACGGCCTTACCAACTGCAGTTTCCTCGCCGGAGACGTGCTGAAGGTGATCGATGAAATCGAAGAAAAACCGGACTTCATCGTTCTTGATCCACCGCGCGAAGGAATCCATCCGAAGGCTCTGCCGAAGATAGTTGATTTATATAGGTGTGAAAAAATGCTTTACATCTCCTGCAAGCCGACTTCTCTTGCGCGGGATCTGGTAGAGTTTGCAAAATATGGATACCGTGTAGAAAAGGTCTGCTGTGTTGATATGTTTCCGGGAACGGTGCATGTGGAGACGGTTGTTCTTTTGTCCCAACTGAAACAAAAGCCAGATGTATCTCACAGGTAAAGAGAAAATGCGGAATTGAGGTTGGAAAGAATTTGCGCGTTGCAACGAGGAGAATGGACTGCTTGCAGGGCAATTCGACGACTGCCGCGACAGACTTGGAACTTGTTCCAAGTCCTAATTTACCTAAAAATGAAGATAGCAGGCAACCGCAGTGTCCAGAAGATAAAGAGAGTGCAATTGTGGAGGCATTGAAGCATTTTAAGATGAATAGTTAATAAAGAGAGGTGCAGATGCTATGCCAGGTATACTCGTGGTTGAAGATGATGAAAATTTAAATCGTGGAATTACATTTTCACTGAAAAAATCCGGATATGAGGTTTTTTCAGCAGAATCAGTGAAAAAAGCGAAAAGAATTGCAAGTGATCATAATGTGGATGTTACCATTTGTGATGTGAATCTTCCGGATGGGAATGGACTGGAATTTGTAAGGTGGATGAGATGCAATTATAATACATACATTATTTGTCTTACAGCACTAGATCAGGAGATGGATCAGGTCATGGGATATGAAGCAGGGGCAGATGATTATATTACAAAGCCGTTTAGTCTTTCGGTACTTCTTTTGAAAATAGAAGCACATTTCCGCCGCAGACAGGAGAAAACGGAAGCCGGAAAGATGATTTCGGGAGATATCGTATTTATCGCAGGAGAAATGAAAGTCCTGATAAAGAGTCGTGAAATCAGTCTGACAAAAACGGAGTTGAAAATGCTGACTTTTTTTCTTCAGAATCCGAAACAGATTCTTTCAAAAACACAAATATTGGAAAATGTGTTTGATCTGGAAGGGGATTTTGTGGATGAAAATACAATCGCTGTCAATATCAGAAGACTCCGTGAGAAAATCGAAGACAATCCGGCTGCACCGGTCTATATCAAGAATATCAGAGGTCTTGGGTATATATGGAATCAGGAGGTAAGGCAGTGACAAAGAGATATCGCAAGAAGATTACAGTAGTGCTCTCCTTGGTATTACCTGTCATAGTATTGTTTGCAATATTAAATTGCTTTACCACGTATGTGTTTTATGAAGATTACAAATATAAAATGAATCTTATGACAGAGATTGCTGCAAAGGAAGAATTTTCCGGGCTGGATGCTGTTTCGGAATTGCTTAAGGATAAGGATATTGAAACTAACGAACAGGGAAGGCGATTATTGGAGCAATATGGATACTGGGGGAATAAAGGGAATGCATTTTATTCGCAATTCCAGCATCAGGTTATGGTGACCGGTGCTGTAAGCACTGTGATATGCGTGTTTTTTTTGACTTTTTTACTTTATTGGAAGAAAAAAGAAGATGCGTGTCATCAGAAAATATTAGACCAGTTGGAAGAAATTCTGATCAGATTCCGTGAAAATAAATTTGATGATTTACTGAAAACGGAAAATTACGCAGAACTGGAAAAATTGAATGACCAGCTTGAAGCAATCGGACATCATATTCAGTTGCTAAAGGAAGAAGCACGGACAGAAAAAGAGAGCACGAAAGAAATGGTTTCTGACATCTCACACCAGTTAAAGACACCGGTTGCAGCTTTGGATATATGTTTTAGTGTGCTGATGCAGAATGACTTAAGTGCCACAGAACAGGAGGAGTTTCGTATCCGTTGTCGGAGTGCTCTGGATGGACTGGAGACATTATTGCAGTCGCTTCTTGAAATATCCAAGATGGAAACTGGACTGATTCAGATGAATAAGAAAAAACTTCCACTTATAGATACTGTCATATCTGCTGTGAATCGTACATATCCAAAAGCGGATGAGAAAGAAATTGAATTCGTTTTTGACTATGAAAAAGAGCTGGAAACATGCACGATTATGCAGGATAAAAGGTGGCTTGGCGAAGCTGTGATCAACGTTCTGGATAATGCGGTCAAGTACAGTCCGGGTGGTTCAAAAATATTTATCCGGTTACAAAAAAGAAACGATCTTGTAAGAATGGAAATTGAGGATCAGGGAATTGGTATTCCGCAGAATGAGTATCACAAAATTTTTCAACGATTTTACAGAGGAAGTTCCAGGGAGGTCATGGAAAAGAGTGGTACAGGAATCGGACTTTTTCTATCGAGAGAAATTATCGAAAAGCACGTAGGTATGATTACGGTAACCTCCGGCAAAAAGAAAAAAGGAAGCACGTTTGTGATTCAATTACCATATGTTAGTTAAATTTTAAATGAGCAGAAATCTTACAATTCTGTAAGACTTCTGCTCGTTTTTGAAAGTGAAATGAAAGATTATCCTGATACAATTTGGATGTAGGTTGAAAAATGACCAAATATATAAACAGACAAAGAAAGCGTGTTGAAAAGGTACGTTTTACAGAATTGAAAAGGAGGTAGCACATTGAGTGTGATATTAGAAACCAAGCAGCTTTGTAAGTTTTATGGCGCAGGTGAGAATCAGGTCAAAGCGGTCAATCAGGTGGACATTCAGATTGAGCAGGGAGAATTTGTCGCAATTGTCGGAAAGTCAGGTTCCGGTAAAAGTACATTACTTCATATGCTTGGAGGGCTAGACACCCCGACAAAAGGCAGTGTTACTTTAGCAGGGAAAGATTTATACAGGATGAAGGAAGATGCCCTTGCTGTTTTCCGCAGAAGAAAAATCGGATTTGTTTTTCAGGCATTTAATCTGGTTTCATCTGTTAATGTCTGGGAAAATATTGTACTGCCACTGGGGCTGGATGGAAGAAAAGTGGATGAAGCGTATGTAAATGATATTATTGCAACTCTGGGGATTGAAAACCGGATTTATAATCTGCCAAATCAGTTATCCGGAGGACAGCAGCAGAGAGTAGCAATTGCAAGAGCACTGGTGAATCGTCCGGAAATTATATTTGCAGATGAGCCGACAGGAAATCTTGATTCTAAGACCAGTGATGAGGTAATCGCTCTGCTTAAGATGACAGCAAAAAAATATGGACAGACAATTGTAATGATTACCCATAATGACGAAATTGCACAGGTCGCTGACCGTATTCTGGTGATTGAGGACGGACAGGTGGTGGATTTCAGATGAAGACAATAAGCAGGATTGCATATAGCAATGACAAAAAGAACAAGACAAGAAGTATACTGATTATGATGTCCATATGTCTGACTATGATGCTGCTTGTGATTATCAGTACTGTGGGAAATGGAATGATGCGTTTGCAGAAAAGTCAGGCGGCAGGCTCATATGGAAGCAATTATGGTCTGTTTGTCGCAGCAGATGGTACGCAATTAAAAGAAGTGGAACGCAGAGCTGAGATATCTGATATCGGCATCATGTGTACGGAGGGCATCCTGAAAGGAAATGAAAATGGCGGGTTTGTCAGTGCGGATGAAACGGTCAGGAAAATGCTTCCCTATAATCAGGAATATGTGTTGAAGGAAGGTACCTATCCGGAAAAGGCGCAGGAAATTGCCGCAGGACGCGCTTTCTTTGATGCAGTGGGATACCATGATGTAAAGGTCGGAGACACCGTAACATTGGAGTACCGTTCCGGCATGCAGTCGGAATACGCACCGGTGGAATTTACTGTCAGCGGGATTTTATATGACCGGGATGAATATACCATCGAGGCTTCCTATGTTGTATTCGGTTCGCAGGATTTTTATAATGAGCGTGTTGCGGAGGGTGACAGGCAATATAATATCTATTTTACCTTGAGCGATTCTGCAAATGTATCTATGAATAATGTTGCGCCTGTTATAAAAGAAATCGCGGATTCCTGCGGCATTGACCAGAAAAACGTGATCATCAATGACCTCTACCTGCAGTGGGTATTGCAGCCGAGCTATGAAATGATTGTGGTTTGTGGAACCCTGATCCTCGGAATCGTGCTGTTTTCCATTGTGGTCATTTATAATATCTTCCAGGTCGGGATCGCCCAGAAGATTCAGGAGTACGGAAAAATCAAGGCGTTGGGTGCAACCAGAAAGCAGATGAAGCAGTTGATTTTTCGTGAGGGCATTCTTCTGGCGGTTCCTTCGATACCGCTGGGGCTGCTGTTTGGTTTCCTGATTGCAAAAGTCAGCTTCAACTGGCTGGTGGAGCAGGGAAATCTGGTATCGTCCGGAATCAAGAACCATCAGGTGCCTCTGTTTTCACTGACAATTATACTCATCTGCATTTTTGTATCGTTTCTTACGGTCGTTTTGGCTCTGCGCAAACCCATGAAAATTGTTTCCCGGATTTCACCCATCGAAGCGACACGGTATCTTGACGGTTCCAAAACGCAAAAACAGGGCAGACGAAAAGGCAGAAAAGATGTCACCGTTTTCTCCATGGCAATGGCAAATGTGACAGGCAATCCGAAAAGAACCATTGCTACGATTCTTACCATGGGGCTTTCCTGTGTATTGTTTGTAATTATCTCTAATTATGTTGGAAATATTGACACGGAGCACGAGGCGCGGATTGCAATCAACCATGGACAATTTGAGTTGCAGCTGGATTATTCCCAGAATTATGATGAAGCTTATTCGGAGAATAATCTGGACACAATCCTACAGAACAACCCACTGAATGATTCAATGAGTGAAGAAATCAAAAGCATTCCAGGAGTGACAGATGTCATGACGAGAGAGATTGTCTCTGTAAATCTGGACGGAAAGAGATTTCCGGCTGCTGTTGTGAGTAAAAAGGATTTTGATTTTATGCGCCAAGACGGGGATATTGGCTCTATGGACTATGATCAGGCGGTAAAGAATGGTGAGATTTTCTTTGGCTGGTCGACGTGGATGGAACAAGATGGATATGCTCCGGGAGAATCCATTGCATTTGACTTTGAGAATGGAAGTGAAACCTATACCTATCAGGGAAAGATTGCAGGATCCTTTGTAAGTGCGGACACTTATCTTGTCATTCCGGAAGGTGTATACCGTTCCATGAATCCGAGGGGAACAGCCTATGGCTATCTGTGGGTGGACTGTGATAAAAAAGATGTTGCATCTGTGGAACAGAGTCTGAATACTTTGATTTCTAATACTTCGCATATAAAAATGGATACCTATCATGCACAGTTACAATCTGCAGAATACGCAAGCCGTATGATGAAGCTTGGCTGCTATCTGTTCATGGCAATTGTCGGTCTCATTGGGTTTATGAATCTGGCAAACACCATGATCATCAATATCACCACGAAGAAGCAGGAATACGGTGTGCTGCAAGCGGTAGGCATGACCAATAAGCAGTTGAATCTGTGCTTACAAATACAGGGCTTGATTTTTACGGTTGGCACCATCTGCGTCGCACTTGCTGCCGGTCTGCCCCTTGGCTATGCACTGTTTTCCTATGCGAAGCATAATGGGATTTTTGGAATGAACGTTTATCATGTTCCTCTTATCCCGATTCTTGTTATGATTCTTCTGGTTGGTATTCTACAAATTGTGCTTTCCTGTGTTTTAAGCAGTAATCTGAAAAAGGAAACGCTGGTAGAAAGAATAAGGTATCAGGGATAGCAAGTAATATGTAATGAACTAGGTCTTAACGAAGAGGAAAAATAGATAACTTCCATTTTGTATGTATGATAAATCTAAACAGTATTTTAGCAACATTTCCTGAGTGGGGGCAGAAAGTGCCCCCACTTTCACGATTTGGGGGCGAAAAGCACCACCATATATCATAAATGATGGGTTCAAGGGAAAAATCCCTTATAAGTTTTTTGAAAACTGTCGTTTGGTAAAATCTATTCCATTTTTAAAAGCCTTGCGATAAAATATGTTCTGTGAGACGGTAGTTCTTTTGTCCCAACAAAAGCCAGATGACACGATAGAGATCGACTTAGATTTAGAAGTTGGATGCAATCAGTGCTGAGTTGAAAGCTCGTGATCAGATGGAATGGGTCAGATTGGTAAATGGTATTCGTAATATGGCAGAAGAACTTGTGCTAAAAGAATTGGTGTAGATCTAAAGCGTGGAAAACTCCTTCGGGAGCTTTTGGCTGTTTATAAGATAAATTCTGTCGGAGATTTATTATAAAACATTACTTTACAAGAAGAATAAAAAAGCATATAATTCTTTTATAATATATTTAATAAAAGAGGGTAAGAAAACGGAAAATAAAGATAAAAAAAATACAACAAAGAAAAAAAATAATTAATTATGTGCTAAACAAGCATGTTACATCCAAGGCGGAAATCGCAAAAGAGTTAAACTTGAGTATGCCGACTGTGTTAGCAAATGTGAATGACTTATTAGAAAAAATGGTGTTGGAAGAAACTGGGGAATATGCTTCGACCGGTGGACGAAAGGCAAAAAGTATAGGGATTAATAAGTCATACTGTCATGCAATGGGAATTTTGATTACAGCGAATCATATAGAAATGGTATTAGTAAATCTTGGAGATGAGATTATAAAAAAAGATCGCATCCGTTTAAAATTTACGGCAGAATTATTCTATTGTACAGAGGTGGCACAAAAGGTCAAAACTTTTCTTGAAGGCGAATTAGCGAAGGACACGCTACTTGGGATTGGAGTGGCGATTCCAGGAATTATTGATCAGAAAGAACGGATCGTTTTAAAATCTCATGCTTTAGGTATAGAGAATTATAGTCTGCGCTTTTTAGAGCAGGCGTTGGAAATTCCAGTATATTTTGAAAACGATGCTAATGCTGCAATGCTTGCAGAAAAAAAGCAAAAGTATCCAAATGCGATATATCTGTCTTTGAACCACACCTTAGGAGGTGCATTCTGCATAGATGGAAAGCTGTTTCGCGGGCAGAACCAGAAAGCAGGGGAGTTTGGTCACATGATACTCGTTCCCGGTGGAAGAAAGTGTTATTGTGGTAAATCAGGATGTGCAGATGCATATTGTGCAGCAAGTGTACTGACACAAGATAACAGGCAGTCACTGGATGCATTTATGGAAAAAATTGAAAGTGGTGATGAAAAAAATTTGCAGACATGGAATGAGTATTTGGATCATCTTGCTGTTTTGATATCAAATCTGCGGATGGCATATGATATGGACATCATACTAGGAGGTGATGTGGGAGGCGTATTGTCAGATTATATGATACCACTGGGAGAAAAAGTGATGGCATATAATGGCTTTGAGCATGATGTTTCATACTTGAAAAATTGTTCGTATAAGAAAGAAGCGTCGGCTGTTGGAGCCGCGAAATACTTTTTTACAAAACATATGGTAGAATTGTAATTTTTTTGAACGCAGATAAGCAGTCCACCGCATCTGGTGCGTAGGGAATTAAGCGTTGGGTAAGGGGATGTTTAGTCTGTTGGAGTTAAAAACTCCCACTGACAGGTTGCAAAGCGAATGCGATGTCCGATTTATATGTGTGAAAAACGAGAAGTCGTGTAAAATTAGAAAAAGATATTATAGTAAAAAACGGAAAGAAAACAGTAACTACGGTTTCCTTTCCGTTTTTTTGCATATTAATTGTGAAAAATATACAAAAAATATATTTTGAAATTATGAAATATATAAAAACATGAAAAAACATATTGACAAATTGTGTTTATAGGGCAATAATATAATTACTTTAATAAAACGTTTTATAAAACGCATAACAATATAAAAAAGGAGGAAACAACTATGTTACAGCAGGTAATGACAAATCCAGGAGAAATTATTTTCAGAGAGGTTCCGGTTCCGGAGGTAAAGGAAAATCAGGTTTTGGTAAAGATTATGAATATTGGTGTTTGTGGATCAGATATTCATGTTTATCATGGAAAACATCCGTTTACAAAATATCCGGTAACACAAGGACATGAGGTTTCCGGTGAGATTACAGAACTTGGAAAAAATGTCACAGAGTTTCATGTGGGACAGAAGGTGACGATAGAGCCGCAGGTATATTGTGGACATTGCTATCCATGTCGTCATGGAAAGTATAATCTCTGTGAGGAATTAAAAGTAATGGGATTTCAGACGACAGGAACAGCATCTGAGTATTTTGCAGTGGATGCATCTAAAGTAACACCTATTCCAGAAGATATGTCCTATGAAGAAGGAGCTATGATTGAACCTCTTGCTGTGGCAGTTCATGGTGTAAAACAGATAGGTGATGTGGCTGGCATGAATATTGCAGTTCTTGGAGCAGGACCGATTGGAAATCTCGTGGCACAGGCAGCAAAAGGAATGGGGGCAGCGAAAGTGATGATCACAGATATCAGTGATCTTAGACTGGCAAAGGCAAAAGAATGTGGAATTGATGTGTGTGTGAATACCAAAAATAAAGACTTCGGTGCGGCAATGCTCGAAGCATTTGGCCCGGACAAGGCAGATGTGATCTACGACTGTGCCGGAAACAATATCACAATGGGACAGGCAATTAAATATGCAAGAAAAGGAAGCACGATTGTACTGGTGGCTGTTTTTGCAGGAATGGCAGAAGTAGATCTTGCAGTGGCAAATGACCACGAACTTGACATTAAGAGCACGATGATGTACCGCCATGATGATTATATAGATGGAATCAGATTGGTAAATGAGGGCAAAGTTCATTTGAAACCGCTCATCTCAAAAACATTTGCTTTTAAAGATTATCTGAAGGCATACCAGTATATTGATGATAACCGCGAGACAACGATGAAAGTAATTATCAACGTCAGTGAAAAGTAAGGAGTTCGTATGGAAAATAAATATGGAATTGTCGGAGTTGCCCATGTCGGGCTTCCGACAAACGATTTACAGAAAACAGTTGAGTTTTATAAGAGTCTTGGATTTGAAGTGATTATGCAGTCTTATAATGAAAAAGCAGGGGAAAAAGTGGCATTTTTACAGATAAAAAATTATTGTATAGAGACTTTTGAAAATGGGCAGGCGGCAATGTCAGACGGTGCATACCAACATGTTGCACTTGATGTGGAAGACATTGAAAGTATGTATCAGAAAATCTGCAATGAAAAATACACAATTATTACAGACGGAATCGAAGAACTACCATTTTGGGAAAATGGTGTGAAGTATTTTATGATTAAGGGACCAAATGAGGAAAGAATAGAGTTCTGTCAGAAACTCTGATAAAAATAGGAGAGACATATGGGAAGCGAAAACAAAAATGGAAAAGTACCGCTGATCAGTAAGATTGCATATGGGTTTGGTGATGTTGGATGTAATTTCAGCTGGATGTTCGTCAGTAATTTTCTGATGATATTTTATACAGACGTGTTCGGAATCAGTATGGCGGCTGTGTCAGCACTGATGCTTTTTTCAAGATTCTGGGATGCAATCAATGATCCAATCGTCGGGGGACTTACGGATAAAACAAAATCGAGATGGGGACGGTACCGTCCATGGCTGTTAGTAGCGGCACCAATTACAGCAATTCTTCTTGTGATGACATTCTGGGCAAGACCTGACTGGCCGCAGAATGGAAAGATCATTTATATGGTAATTACATATTGTCTGCTGGTTTTGGGATATACCTGTGTGAATATTCCATACGGAACCTTGTGTGGTGCTATGACACAGGATATTGATGAACGTGCAAAAATAAATACATCCCGTTCGGTTGCAGCGATGATTGCAATTGGTGTGTTAAATATTATCACAGTTCCGCTGCTCAGCAAATTCGGCAGTCACAGTGCAAAGACAGGATATCTAACGGTTGCGGTCATATATGGGTGTATTTTTACAGCCTGTCATTTCTTCTGCTTTGCGAAGACGAAAGAGGCAGTGATTACTCCGGAAAAAGAAAAAATTTCTGTAAAGGTTCAGTTGAAAGCAGTTATGCAGAACAGACCATATCTTCTTGCGTTGGCAGGACAGATATTATTTGGATTTACATTATATGGTAGAAATGCAGATATTCTGTATTATTTTACATATGTGGAAGGGAATGCCTCCTACTACACAACTTATTCGATGTGCATCATTATTCCTTCTATCATCGGGGCAGCTTGTTTTCAACCATTATTCCGCAAGTTGAATAACAAAGGAAGAACAGCCTCTCTCTTTGCTTTATTTACAGGAATTTCCATGTTATCTATGTTTTTCTTCAATGCCAAAGAATCACCAGCTATTTTTTACGCATTATCTGGTCTCACACAGTTTTTTTTCTCTGGATTTAATACCGCAATCTATGCAATTATTCCAGACTGTGTGGAATATGGTGAGTGGAAAACCGGACTTAGAAATGATGGTTTTCAGTATGCATTTATTTCACTTGGAAATAAAATCGGAATGGCAGTTGGAACAGCACTTTTAGCAGGATTACTTGGAAAATATGGTTACATTGCAAATCAGACACAAAATGCAACTGTACTTTCAATTATGAAACATGCATTTACGACGATTCCAGGTGCACTTTGGATTGTGACTGCGGTTGTATTATTTTTCTACCGGTTAAATAAAAAACGTTATAACGAGATTGTGGAGGAACTGAAAAATGGAAGAAAAAGTTAACATCGTGGCATTGGAAGAATTGCTGATTGATTTTACGGAAGCAGGACACAGCCAGGATGGGAGGAAATTAAAATACCGATACCAATAGAAATTTTAAAATCGGATACAATCTGAATGGCGTTTGCTTTTCTTCTGCCGGTGGATGCAAAAAGCCGTTTTTTTTCTATCAGACCTTCCTGCTCCAGAAGGTTGAGGTTCTGGCTGACTGTGGATAAACCCATCTGCAGTTCCTGAACGATCTGCTGCTTGGAGGTCTTTTTCTTTCTGTAAATATATTGGTAAACCTTTGATTTATTTATTTTTTTGAGACTAATATTGGTCAATCCCTTTTCGCTCATGTTGTTCTCCTGATTACGTTGCAAGATAATGTTAAGTTTATTGTAGCATAGAACGAAAAAAAGCAATAAAAAGGATATGTATTACAGAAAGCTGACGGAAAAGCAACAACGATACACAAATATGTTGGAATGATTTCTGGAAAGGGTTTACATATCTTCAAAATGCCATTAATATAAAGAAGGGATCTTCCCATCCATAAAAAATAAGATACGGAGAATTAACATGAAAAAACAATTGAAGGATACTCAGATTCTGTTGGAAATCCTGATCCTGACAGCAGCTGTTGCTATTATTGCAGCGGCAGTCTATTTTTTTCTGGTACCAAGCCATACTTCTGTCAGCAGTATTTCGGGTCTTGGTATCGTACTTTCCAACTTTGTACCGTTGCCCCTTTCCGCCATCACCATGATTCTGAACGTAGTACTTCTGATCATCGGCTTTTTTACCTGCGGAAGAGAATTTGGTGTAAAAACCGTCTACACCAGTATCATGCTTCCTGTTTTTCTTGGAGTTTTTGAAAAAATCTTCCCGGATTTTGGTTCGATGACAAACAGTCAGGAGCTGGATGTTCTGTGCTATACACTTGTAGTCAGTGTGGGACTCAGTATTCTTTTTAACAGAAATGCTTCTTCCGGCGGACTTGATATTGTAGCAAAGATCATGAATAAATATCTTCATATGGAGCTTGGAAAAGCCATGTCTCTGTCTGGTATGTGTGTTGCTCTGTCTGCAGCACTCGTTTACGACAAGAAAACGGTAGTTTGAGTATTCTTGGAACGTATTTTAACGGAATTGTTCTGGATCATTTTATTTTTGACCATAATATCAAACGCCGGGTATGTATCATCACTCCAAAGGAAGAAGAACTTCGGGAATTTATTCTTCATGAGCTGCACAGCGGTGCTACGATCTACGAAGCCTATGGTGCCTACAACATGCAGAAGCGCAAAGAAATCATCACGATCGTAGACAAGACAGAATACCAGAAATTGATGAATTTTATCAACAAACTTGATCCGAAAGCGTTTATCACAGTTTATAATGTATCCAACATGAGATATCAGCCTAAAATGTAAAAAAGTTCCGCAGCACCTCAATCACAGAAGTGCTGCGGAATTTTTTTACCGTAATTTCCTGTGAAAACGTTTCTTGAATTACCCCATGGAGCAAAAACTCCGGCGCGGCTGAAGGAGAAGAAGAGCGAACGGATGCAGATGGATACGATCAATGACATCGTTATAGTGCAAATAAGGACACTTTTTTAGACAAAGCGTGTTCTTTTTTTACCACATAAAGTTATCTATAATTAGAGACAGAAAATGGAGGAAGGGTATGAAAAGATATTATTTAGCAATTGATATAGGAGCATCCAGCGGAAGGCATATTCTCGGGCATATGGAAGATGGGAAAATGGTTCTCGAGGAAATTTACCGTTTCCCGAATGGAATGCAGAAACGGGACGGTGAGAAGGTGTGGGATATCGAGGCACTCTTTGAAGCCGTGTTGGCCGGAATGAAAAAATGCAGAGAACTTGGAAAGATCCCGGTGAGTGTCGGAATTGATACATGGGCAGTTGATTTTGTCCTTCTGGACAAGGATGATCAGCGGATCGGAAATGCCGTTGCTTATCGCGATGACCGCACGAAAGGAATGGATGAGGAGGTTTATCGCACGGTGCCGGAGGAAGAACTCTATGCATCGACCGGCATTCAGAAACAGATTTTTAACAGTATTTATCAGCTTATGGCGTGGAAGAAGAAAAAACCGGAACAGCTGGAAAAAGCAGAGACGTTGCTGATGATTCCGGATTACCTGAATTTCCTGCTTTCCGGCGTGAAAGCGCAGGAATACACAAATGCAACAACGACCCAGCTCGTCAATCCGGAAACCGGGGACTGGAACAGGGAGATGATTCAAAAACTGGGATACCCGGAGAAAATCTTCCTGCCGATCCGTGAACCGGGGACTGTGATCGGTCGTCTGAAAAAAGAAATTCAGGAGCAGGTCGGCTTCGACTGTGAGATTGTTCTTCCCGCAACACACGACACAGGCTCCGCAGTAGTCGCTGTGCCAAGCAATGAGGAACATGTACTCTACATCAGCTCTGGAACCTGGTCTCTGATGGGAACAGAATTAAAAGAGGCCGATTGCGGAACAGAAGCTATGCAGCACAATTTTACCAATGAGGGCGGCTACAACAGAAAATACCGTTTCCTGAAAAATATCATGGGTCTGTGGATGGTCCAGTCTGTGAAAAAAGAAATCGCAGAAGATTTAAGCTTTGGAACGATCTGCGAAATGGCATCGAAATGCACCATCCCATCTATCGTGGATGCAAACGACGATCGTTTCCTTGCACCGGAACATATGACAGCCGAGGTACAGAAGGCATGTGAAGAAAGTGGCCAGCAGATACCGCAGGGAATTGCAGAGGTTGCAGCAGTGATCTATAACAGCCTGGCAGTATGCTATGCAAAGACATTAAAAGAACTGGAAGAAAAAACAGGCTGCCGGTACCGAACTATTCATGTCGTAGGCGGCGGCGCCAATGCCGGTTATCTGAACTGGCTGACAGCAGAAAAGACCGGAAGAACCGTGCTGGCGGGACCGACCGAGGCAACTGCCATCGGCAATCTGGCGGTGCAGATGATCACCGGAAAGGAATGCAGCAATTTGAAGGATGCGAGAAACTGTATTTTCCATTCCTTCGAAATCAAACAATATGAGCCATAAAAAATGAGACGAAAGGTTAAAAGGGGCAAAGAACATGTTAGTTGAAACAAAAGCAAAAGTAGGTGTATTTGCAATCGCACTGGGTGCATATCTGCCGCAGTTCCCGACGCTGGTTCCGGAATTTGAGACACAGTACGATGCGTTCAAAAAGACGATTCCGGATACCGTTGAAATGATCGATGGTGGAATCGTTACAACGAAAGAATTATCGATGGAAGCAGGAGATAAGTTTCGTGCAGCGGATGTAGATCTTGTTATTTTACAGCTTCTGACCTACGCGACCAGCTACAATATGCTCCCGGCAGTCCGTGACCTGAATGTGCCGGTTGTACTTGTGAATGTGCAGAAACGGAAAGCACCGGATTATGCGAATACCGATACGCCAAAATGGCTCGGTGAGCTGTATGCCTGTGGAGCAGTCGGTGAGATGGTAGCCGATCTGGAGCGTGCAGGAAAACGTCATGCCGTTATCACCGGTGTTGTAGAAGGCGGAGATGCTTACGTGGCAAAGGAAATCGACGAGTGGTGCCGGGCAGCCCAGGTACGCAGAAGATTCCGCTACACCAATATTGCCCAGATCGGAAGACCATATCCGGGAATGATGGATCTGTATATCGATGAAACCAATCTTTACAACCGGATGGGACTTTACACGAAACAGTTCGACTGGGAGAAAATGTGGGCAATCGCGGATCCTGTCACAGATGAGGACGCAATCCGCGCCAAGGCAGAGGAGATTCTGGATACTTTTGATATCGAGGGCGGTGCAACGGTAGAGACCGTATGGGATATGGCAAAATATGTCGTTGCATTTGAAGAGTGGGTGAAAAAAGAAGATCTTGGTATGGTGGCATCCCATTATGACGCTTTGCCAAGGGGGTTGCCGGAAAACTGGACAGCATGCTGATCCCGGCATTTTCCATGCTGATTAAACAGGGCACAGCCTGCGCCGTAGAGGGTGATATGAAAGTTGCAATGGCAATGAGCATTCTGAAAACAATCGCCGGAACCGGTCAGCTTTCTGAGATGTATTCGATCGATTTCAATGAGGATATCTGTATTATCGGCCACTCCGGATCGGGAGATGCTGATATTTCGCAGGCGAAAAACCGTCCATGAAAATCGTTGATGTTTTTCATGGCAAGACGGGCGGCGGATATCTGACGCAGTTTTATCCGCCGGTCGGAGATGTTACATATCTTGGAATTACGCAGGATAAAGACGGTCATTTTAAATTTGTTGCTGCAGAGGGTGTCAATGAGGATGGTCCGATCTTTACCTTTGGCGATACAAACATGAGAACACGTTTCTCCATTGGGGCAAGAGAGTTCTGCAACAGATGGAGTGAGGCGGGACCAACACATCATATGGCAGCAGCTGTCGGACATCATATTGATACGATTCTGAAAGTGGCAAAAATCCTGGATGTGCCGGTAGACATTGTATGCCGGTAAATATCGATAAAAGAAGAGAAAAGAGAGAAAGAAGAGGGAAATAACATGAAATTCTTAGATGCAGAATTTGTAAAGGGCTTTATCCGCATGGCAAATGATGGCTGGGAGCAGGGATGGCATGAGAGAAACGGCGGAAACCTTTCTTACCGTGTGAAACCAGAAGAGGTTGAAGAGGTAAAAGAAAACTTTGAGGCCAGAGAGTGGAATCCGATCGGAACCGCCGTTCCAAATCTTGCGGGAGAGTATTTCCTGGTAACCGGAAGCGGAAAATATTTCCGAAATGTCACAATCAAACCGGAAGACAGCATCTGTATGATTGAGCTGGATGAAAAAGGTGAAAATTACCGCATCGTCTGGGGTCTCGTCAACGGAGGACGTCCGACCTCAGAGCTTCCGAGCCATCTGATGAACCTGGAGGTAAAAAAACTTCAGGACGAAAGATACCGCGTTGTGTACCATGCACATACCACCAACGTGATCGCGCTTACCTTTGTTCTGCCGCTGGAAGATAAAGTATTTACCCGCGAACTCTGGGAGATGGCAACCGAGTGTCCTGTTGTATTCCCGTCCGGAATAGGTGTCGTTCCGTGGATGGTTCCGGGAGGCAGAGAGATCGCCGTTGCCACGAGCGAGCTGATGAAGAAATATGATCTTGCTATCTGGGCACACCACGGCATGTTCGCCGCCGGCTTTGATTTTGACCTGACCTTCGGTCTGATGCATACCGCAGAAAAATCTGCAGAAATCCTGGTAAAAACACTTTCTATGCAGCCAACGAAACGCCAGACGATCACACCGGATGAATTCCGCCATCTGGCAAAAGACTTCGGCGTAACACTTCCGGAAGAGTTTTTGTATGAGAAATAAAACTGGAAACTGATAGTGAAAAATGGCCGTCTGATCCTTGCACTGAGGAATGGGACGGCCATTTTTTTGCTGTGCAGAAGAAAAAGTCTATTAATTTCTTTCGGAATTTGATAAACTATAAGATAAGATTATCGATTAGAAAACAGTGGAACATTTCATTATCAGACAGAAAATGCTGGTGTGTCTGCGCTCAGAAAGGAAAGATGAAATATGACTTCAGCGATTAGTATAGGAAAGCAGGATTTTGCTTCCCTTCGAGAAAATCATTATTTTTATGTTGATAAAACCGATTTTATCAGACAATGGTGGGAAAGTGGAGATGACATTACGCTGATCACACGTCCGAGAAGATTTGGCAAAACATTGAATATGAGCATGCTGAATTGTTTCTTTTCCAGACAGTATGCAGAAAAAGGTACCATCTTTGAAGGGCTTTCCATCTGGAAACAGGAAAAATACCGCAGACTGCAGGGAACTTATCCGGTGATTTTTCTGAGCTTTGCGGACGTAAAACAGAATAACTATCAAGATGCAGTGCAGAAGATAAAAAATATTATTGTAGATGCTTATCGCCAACATCGGTATTTGGAGCAGGAAGAATGCTTTACGCAAAATGAGAAACAGCAGATGCTGGAAATTACAGAAAAAATGCGTGATGTGACAGCACAGGATGCATTAAAAAATCTTTCCAGTTATTTGAATCTTTTATATGGAAAAAAAGTTTTAATCTTTCTGGATGAATATGACACGCCCATGCAGGAAGCCTATATTCATGGATACTGGGGTGAATTTGCCGGATTTATGAGAAGCCTTTTCAATGCGACATTCAAAACAAATCCATATCTGGAACGTGCTGTGATGACTGGAATTACCCGTATTTCCAAAGAATCTGTTTTTTCGGGCCTTAATAATCTGACGGTTATTACAACAACATCGGATGCCTATGCAGACTGTTTTGGTTTTACAGAAGAAGAGGTATTTCAATCATTAGATCAATTTGGAATGCCGGAAAAGAAAGATCTGGTAAAGCAATGGTATGACGGATTTTGCTTTGGCACGCATCGTGATATTTACAATCCGTGGTCTATTACAAATTATCTGAAAGAGAAAAAACTGCGGCCCTACTGGGCAGCTACAAGTTCCAATGGATTGATCAGCAAACTCCTGCAGTCAGCATCGGTAAATATGAAGGAAGAACTGGAAAAACTGATCAACAGACAACAAATTGTAGTTAATTTTGATGAGCAGATTATATTTGGACAATTAGAACAGGATGAAAGTGCGGTATGGAGTCTGTTGGTGGCAAGCGGTTATCTGAAAGTGGAGGAGATTGAATACAGAGGACTGACGCTGGAGCCATGGTATTCTCTTTCCATCACAAATCTGGAGACTGTGAGCATGTTTTCGAATATGTTCAAAAGCTGGTTTGCAGCGGCATCTGCCAATTATAATGAATTTATCAAAGCAATGCTGAATGGTGATGTAAAAGCGATGAACCTCTATATGAATGATATTGCACTTGCTACATTTAGTAATTTTGATGCTGGAAAACATGCGTCCGAGCGGAGCCAGCCAGAGCGGTTTTATCATGGATTTGTACTTGGGCTGCTGGTGGAAGTGCGAGATCTTTATGAGGTGCGTTCCAATCGGGAAAGTGGGTATGGAAGATACGATGTGATTCTAATTCCCAGAAATTTGGATCGAGATGCTATGATTCTGGAATTTAAAGTAAAAGAAACGGAAGAAAAAACGCTGCAGGAAACGGTACAAAAAGCACTGGCGCAGATTGAAATAAAGAAATACGACGCGGAACTGAAAGAACGGGGAATCCCAAAAGAAAGAATCCGGCATTATGGATTTGCGTTTGAAGGGAAAAAGGTACTAATTGGGTAATAGAAAACGCTGTCAATGCTTCTCTGGAAGGGGAAGCGGGACAGCGTTTTTCTGTTAATTGTGATTAGAGTACCATTTGAAGCAGCATTACCATAAGCGGCATCGTCACAATAGAAGCCAGCGTAGTAACAACATTGATGGCACTGGCATAGCGCGAATCGTTGCCGTATACCTGGCACATCTGGGTAACCGTGGAAGCAGATGGCGTGATGATGGCGAGAAAAACGATCAGAATCAGTGTCGGTCCGTCAGCGGAAAGGTCGGCGAGATGGCTGAGTTTTAAGAGAACAAGCACCATCAGCGGAACGGCGATCAGGCGGAGAAAGGTCACGAAGTAAATTCGTTTATTCGCAAAAATCTGCCGGAAGTCCATGCCGGCAAAAAGCATACCCGTAACAATCATACTGACAGGGCCAACCATGCTTCCGACAGAATGAAGCGTATTGTTGACCAGCGCAGGAAGCCGGATGCCCGTGAAAAAAAGAAGAATTCCGACGAAAATAGAAATAATATTGAGGTTCAGAACAATCTTCTTCCAGTCATAGGAAGCCTCACGGCTGATCACCTTTTTGCAGTGCGTCCAGAAAAAGACAAGCTGTACGCTCATATAAACACAGCTGTAAAGCACCCATTCCGCTCCTAAAACAGCCGTCACAAGCGGCACAATCAGATTGCCGGAATTGGAGTAGTAAACAGAAGTTATCTCAACCGCATCCAAATGAAACACCCGTCCAAGAGCTGAAACCGCAAAAAGAAGCACAACCTGCATCAGAAGCGAAGCCGCAAACGCAACCAGCAGCCCCCGCACCGTTTCCGGCGTGTAATCGACCTGAAACGCATTCAGAATCACGCAGGGAATGATCAGGTACAGCACAATTTTCGACAGAACTTTGCTGTCCTCATCCTTTAAAAGTCCGGCTTTTACGATTAAAAAGCCCATAAAAATCATAAGAAAAAGCTGCGCGATCTGTTGCGCAAGAAGAATACTGATCGTCATAAAAATCTCCCCATATGTGTGTCTTATAGAAAATATTATAAGGTGGAGGAGAGGGGATTTCAATTTCTTTTTGAGAGATTTGGGTCGAAATAATGGTGAAAATATAAGAAAAATGGCTGTTGACCAAAAGAAAGTGCTGTCATATAATATATTCGACAAGAGAGCCGTTGGTCAGTGTACACCTGACCGCCGGATAAAGCTTCTAACTAAAAATAGCGCCTAACTTTACCAGAGCAGGGGCGCTATTTTGATTTGACAAAATTACACGATTGCAATATAATATACTTAACAAGACAGCCGGAAGGTGAGCGCAATCACCCGATCTGGCGAAAATATTAAATAGCTATAAGAAGTGGCCATCCATGCTTACCAGAGAGCAGGATGGCCATTTCTTAATTTCTATTAATAAAGGAAGGCTGAATTATAGTCAAGAAATTTTTGCGATTTTAAAACAAAGTAATAAAAAGTGTGATATAATAACCTCATAATGAAAAGTAAAATTCTGCCTATTTTTCAACATTGTAGGCGGCAATTTTACACCTGCCAGTTAGTGAATCCTAATAAAAGTAAGATGGAGGTACCCGCCCATGATGGAATACACCAGCAAATATTGGAACATGCTGACTCCTTTAATAAAGAAAAGTCTGCTAAAACGCTACGGAAAAGAGGAGACCGCAGAGCTTCTCCGCAAGACCAACCAGATCTACCGCGACATGCTTCGCCGCGCCGATGATATCGGAAAGGACAACCCGATGGCGTCGAATCTCTATGAGGCTCATTTTTCTTGCGCTCTGGGATGCGTCGGACAGACAGATTTCTGTGGATGAACTGCGTACAATCTCAGAGGAGATGATGTCCTTCCCGCTTCTGAAAGCCATGGGCCTGATGATTAATGCGAATAAGAAGAGCGGCATGGCGCGGATTGCGAAGATGATGCATAAGGATGCCGCCTGGCTGGAAGCACATCCGCAGTATAAGGCGTATTCGTGGGATTTTCATTTTGATGAGACGAAGCATCAGGACGGTTTTTATTACCACTTCACCCAATGTCCCCTGAACACCTTCGCCCGAAAAGAGGGCTATCTGGAAGTGCTGCCGATTATGTGCGACATTGATTACAAGACAGCAGCCCTGATGCACGCGAAGCTCTACCGTGACCATACACTGGCAGGCAGCGGTGAGGTCTGTGATTACTGGTTCGTGGGGGACAAGGTGGAAAATCCGAAATAAAACAAGACCGGACCGGAACTGCCGAGACGATGCTGCAGTGCTTCTACGCCCGCGCCATGCACAGCAGAAATCCGAAAAACAAGTTCCGCGACACCAAAGCAGAAGAGCTGATTGACCGCATCGACTATGATTTCAGCAATGCGAAAAAGGACACAGCAATGAGCGGCGGAATCGTAGCGCGGAGTGTTGTGTTTGATGAGCTGGTCAGCGACTTTATCCGAAAGAACCCGGATTGTACCGTCGTCAACATCGCCTGTGGTCTGGACACACGGTTTTACCGCATGGATAATGGAAAAATTACCTGGTACAATCTCGATCTGCCGGAGACGATTGAGGTGCGCGATTCCATCTATCAGGAATCCGGCCGCGTTTCCACGATTGCGTGTTCCGTGCTCGATCCGGCATGGGCCGATCAGGTAAAAGTGTGGGGCAAAATGCTTTTCATTATCGAAGGTCTGACCATGTACATGAAAGCGGATGAGGTCAGAATGATGCTCGCCATCATCCGCGATCATTTCGACAATGCCTACGTCTGCATGGAAACGCTGTGCCCGTACTTTGTAAAGAAAGAAAACATCGAAAAATCTATTCAGGCGACGGGCGCGACGTTTACCTGGGGTGCGAACAGCTTTGCAGACCTGGGCGATATTGCCGCCGGTTTCCGAAAAGTAAAAGACGACAACATCGCCCGCGGTATGGAAACGCTGAATCCCATCTACAAGCTGGTGATGTGGATGCCGATCATCCACAAATTCGCAGAGAAAATTCTGGTGTTTGAAAAAGCGTAAGAAAAGAAATGAAAAGAAACAGGCAGCCCGGCAGCGGAAAAGCCCCAAAAGCTTCCGTGCAGGGAACCTGTTTTTTGCTTGTACAGGAAATTAACAAATCATTCATCCGGCCACACAAAGTGTGCGTTTCCCGCCTCAAGTCCGTCGATCAGAATATTCTGTCCCGTGCAGAACCGGTTCGTCACGGTCATAAAATACGCCCAGTCCGCCGTTTCCTCGACGGTCATCCACCGTTTCAGCGGTGTCAGATCCATGATCTGATCCCAGAGCTTTTGGTCTTCTGTGACAGGCAGATTCAACTCGGTCAGTACGCCGCCGAAATCAAGGCTGTTGCACGTTCCGCCATACGGTGCAATGCGGAGTGCCACGTTTTTCGTGTAGGCGAGCACACCGCCCTTGCTTGCCGTGTATTCCGGAAATTCAGCTCCGGTATGGCCGCTGGCCGAGCCGATCATAAGGACGGCGCGGATGGTGTCATGAATGCCATACGCCTCTGTGATTGCGATGGTTCCCTTTAAATTGATATCAATATCATTCTCGTTCTGCACACCGGCGTTGTTGATGACAATATCGAAAGGCGCAAGCGCCGGATACTGTTCCCTGTCGCGGATATCAAGGCAGAAATGAGTATACAAATCCTGGCTGATCGAAGCCTCCTTCCGGTCAAATCCGGTAACATCAAAGCCTTCTTTTAAAAATTTCTCCGCAATCGCCTTTCCGATTCCGGAGCTGGTTCCTGTAATAAGTACACGCATACGATAACCTCCCGATGAAATATTACCCTCATTATACCGCAAACACAGCATGCGATCCAGAAGAAACGAAAAAGAATGCAGGAAAAGAAAATGTTACGGGAAAAATCACTGTATAAAACAAAAGAGTCTCCCAAACTGCAACAAATAATTGACAGATTTTAGGAGAAGGAGTAGAGTTTTTGAAAGGGGGATTATCCCTGCAAAGAGTGAAAACAAAAGAGGTGCAAATATGCTGAAAGTAGACAATCTTACCTTTGAAGTAAACGAAGAGGGAAGAAAACGCTGCCTCGTCAACCACATCAGTTTTGAGGTAAAGGACGGGGAAATGCTGGTGATTACCGGACCGAACGGCGGCGGAAAATCGACGCTGGCAAAAGTACTTGCCGGCATTGAGGAAGCAAACGGCGGAGAAATCTTCCTGGATGAGGAAAATATTACCGGTTATGATATTGACCACCGCGCAAACGCTGGCATCGGCTATGCATTCCAGCAGCCGCCGCGTTTTAAAGGAATGACGGTGAAAAAAATGCTGTCGCTGGCAGCCGGAAAAGAACTGACGGAAGCCGAGAGTTGTAAACTCCTCTCCGCTGTCGGACTCTGCTCTGCCGATTACCTGAACCGCCAGATGGACGGTACGCTCTCGGGAGGAGAGATGAAGCGTCTGGAGATCGCAACGGTTCTTGCAAAACCGCATAAGGTCAGCATTTTCGATGAGCCGGAGGCCGGCATTGACCTGTGGAGCTTTTCCATGCTGATCAAACGGTTTGAAGAAATCCACAAAGAGAAGAAAGAATGTCTGATCCTCATTTCTCATCAGGAACGCATTATCCAGATGGCAGACAAGATCATGGTGATCGAGGACGGCCAGGTGAAAGAATACGGTACAAAGGAAGACGTACTGCCGACCCTGTTCCAGCAGAAAACAGGCCGGATGTGCGGCCAGGAAGGAGGCACATGCTGATGGTACAGGTAGATGAGACAACCCAGGGCGTATTAAATCAGATCAGCGAGGGATTTGAGCAGAAAGGGGCATATAATCTCCGCCAGAACGGCATTCCGCTCTGCCACGGTGACAGTGAGCATATCAAAATCCGCAAAAAAGAGGATAAGCCGGGCATTGATATTTTGATCGATGGCGAGACGAAAGGTGAAAAAGTATTTATCCCGGTTGTCGTCAGCGTTTCCGGCATGACGGACCTTGTTTACAATGATTTCTACGTTGCGGATGGCGCCGATGTTACGATTGTAGCGGGCTGCGGTATCCACAACGGCGGCTGCAACGACAGCCGGCACGATGGTATCCATACGTTCCATGTAGGAAAAAATGCCAACGTGCGCTACGAGGAAAAGCATTATGGCGAGGGAAACGGAACGGGACAGCGGATTCTGAACCCGGTGACAAATATTGAAATCGGAGAAAATTCCGTTTTTACGCTGGATACCGTACAGATTAAGGGCGTTGACTCAACGATCCGCACGACGAATGTTGTGATGGATGCAAACTCCAAACTGTTTGTGCTCGAACGTCTGATGACAGACGGTGACCAGAAGGCAGAGTCGGATATTGAAGTATGTATGAACGGAAGCGGTTCTTCCGCACAGATTATTTCACGTTCTGTCGGAAAGGGCAATTCCTCACAGGTCTTCCATCCGAAGGCAGTCGGCAAAAACAAATGCCACGCCATATCCAGTGCGATTCTATCATCATGGATCACGCCCAGGTCGGATCTATTCCGGAGATCCAGGCAAAACATGTGGATGCGGCAATCATCCACGAGGCGGCGATCGGACGGATCAATGATGAGCAGCTATTGAAACTCAGAACGCTCGGCATGACGGAAGCGGAGGCGGAAAACGTCATTATTGAAAACTTCCTGAGCTGAAGAAAAAAAGGAAACAAGAGAACAAAAAAGAGGCATTTCCAGTCTGCATAGATGGAGATGCCTCTTTTTGTGCATTTTTCACAAAAGCAAGTAGTAAATTTTACTAAAATAAAAAGTAAAATATTTTGACTTTTAACATATGATAAATTTGTACTGTTGAAAAAAGGAAAGATACAAGATAGAGAAATGGGGAAAGCGAAAATGGGTATTGTGATCAATCATTCCGAAAATATTTTCCTGCCGCAGATGATCATTACGAAGCCGGAGATGGAAGAAAAGGTGGAAGCGTTTGTGAAAAACGGCGGAACCGTAATCGTGACGTACCGACACGCCGTGAAAGATGCGGACAACAACGTTCCGTTCGGCGAGACACTGCCGGTGCACTACAATGCGCTTGCGGGTCTGACCGTAGAAGAGACGGAGAGCCTGCAGGACTATGATGCATTCCCGGTTGTGGGAAGCGGCGTGTTCGAGGGCGTGGAAGGCACAGGCGGAATTTTCCGTGATATGATTCAGGTGCAGGATGCGGAAGTGCTGTTCCATTACGCGGATGCGTTCTATCTGGAATTCGCAGCCGTGACGAGAAAACAGACCGGCAGGGGAACTTTGTATTACGTGGGCTGCGGCCTGGAAGAGAAGATCACGAAGCTTCTGATGGAGCAGGTGATGCGGGACTGGCATTTCCAGATGGTGCCGTCCGAAGAGAGCCTTGAGATCGTGACGAGAGGAAACGAGAAGCAGAAGGTGACGATGTACATCAACCACAATGCAAAGGAAGTGACGTATGGGGATATGACACTGGCACCGTTTGCATGCAAGATTTTAGAAGCATAATATAAAAGAGTAAACGAGAGAAAAGGCGCGGCCGCTCGGAGCAAAAAACAGCTTCGGGCGGGCCGTGCCTTTTGCGTGCTGACAAAAAAGATGCAAAAAGCGGAATTCTGTGTTGACAAGTGTCCGAAAAAAACTTGTAAATAAGACGCGAGTGTGCAAAAATAGACATAAAACAGATGCGGAGGCATCCTGAAAAAAAGAGGAGAACAACATGGAAAAACAGAAAAAGATAGCACTGATTAATGATCTGACAGGCTTTGGACGGTGCTCGACGGCTGTGATGGCGCCGATCGTGTCGGCGCTGAAGATTCAGGCGGTGGCAGTTCCGACCGCAATTCTCTCAGCACACACGCAGTTTCCGACGTATTACTTTGATGATTATACTGACCGGATGAAGGATTACATTCAGACCTATAAGGATCTGAAGCTCGATTTCGATGCGATCTCGACCGGCTTCTTAGGATCGGAACAGCAGGTGGATATCGTGCTTGATTTTATCCGCCATTTAAGACGGACCGCAACTTTGTCATCGTCGATCCGGTCATGGGAGACTATGGGAAGCTGTATCGGACGTACACGAAAGAGATGTGCGAAAAGATGAAAGAACTGGTTCACTACGCGGATATCATCACGCCGAACTTGACAGAGCTCTGCACACTGATCGATGCGCCGTATCCGGAGAACGGGGCTTCGATTGAGGAGCTGAAAGAGATGTGCGGAAAACTGGCAAAGCGGGGACCGAAACACATCGTGGTGACGGGCATCCACTTTAACCAGACGCAGATTGCCAACTTTATCTATAACAAAGGCGAAGACTTCCAGATTGTCATGGTAGACCGCATCGGCGGCGACCGGAGCGGTACGGGAGATGTCATTGCGGCAATTATCGCAGGCATGTATCTGAACGGCCACAGCCTGTACGAGTCGGTGAAAAAGGCGGCGGATTACGTATCGAAATGCATCCGCTACTGCGAAGAAAACGAAGTGCCGAGCTACTGGGGACTCTGCTTTGAAATGTTTATGAAGGACTTAACGGAGGAAGCGTAATGTATTTATATACTGTAACCGGAGCCGTCGGCGAGGAAGGGTATCTCGACCTTGCAAAGAGCGGCGATCTTACCGGAAAAAATGTCTATGTCAACATGACAAACAAATGCCCGTGCAGCTGTGTGTTCTGTCTGCGCCAGACGAAACAGCAGCAGGAGGGAAATACACTGTGGTTAAAAGAGGGCGAGCCATCCGTTGAGACGATGCTGGAGCTGTTCGCACAGTACGATCTGAACGTGATCAATGAACTGGTCTTCTGCGGCTTCGGAGAACCGCTTGAGCGGCTTGAGGATGTCTGTCGGGTGATCGATTCCTTAAAAGAAACGTATCCGAACCTGAAAGTGCGTCTGAATACGATCGGTCTTGCCAACCTGATCTATGGAAGAGATGTCACCCCGGAATTAAAGGGAAGATTTGATACCGTCTCGATTTCCTTAAACGCGCCGGATGAAAAGGAATTTCTGGAGCTCACGCGGTCGAAATTCGGCATCCAGTCGTACGAGGCGATCAAGGAGTTTGCGGTTCTTTCCAAACAGTATGTGCCGAATGTTGTGATGACGGTTGTCGAGAAAGTCATGCCAGAGGAGAAAATTCAGAAGTGCCAGGAGATCTGCGATACCTTAGGAGTTACTTTACGTGTCCGCCCGTTTGAAAATTGAGAGGCCCGCAATCTTTCGCTTGTATTTGAACGACATAACGCCTATAATGGGAAAGAAAAACAAAAGAGAGGGAGAGACGTATGAACGAGTCTAATGGAGTCATCCGCGATGCGAGAAAGCTCGGTATTCCTAAAATGCTGATTCTCGGATTGCAGCACATGTTTGCCATGTTCGGTGCAACCATTCTGGTGCCGATTCTGGTAAACAGCTACTTTGTAGACGCATGCGGCGAGGGGCCGTCCCGCGGTCTTACCGTATCCGTCACACTGTTCTGCGCCGGCTTTGGAACCCTGCTGTTTCATCTGTGCGCGAAATTTAAAGTACCGGCATTTCTTGGTTCTTCGTTTGCATTCTTAAGCGGTTTCGCCGCTGTTGCAAACCTGAATACCGGAAAATATGCCAGCATGAGTGTCAACGACAAGGCAGCCTATGCCTGCGGAGGTATTGTGGTAGCAGGTCTTCTGTACCTGATTTTTGCCTTGATCATCCGCATGGTCGGTGTCAAACGCGTGATGCGCTACCTGCCGCCGGTTGTCACAGGTCCGGTTATCATCTGCATTGGCCTCAGCCTTGCTGGTTCCGCCATTAATAATGCTTCGACGAACTGGTTCCTGGCACTGGTTGCGCTGGCAGTCATCATCATTTTCAACATCTGGGGAAAAGGAATGCTCAAAATCATTCCGATTCTGATGGGCGTTGTGATTGCCTACGCTGTGGCAGTTGTCCTGAATGCACTCGGCATCAAAAATCCGGACGGATCCGTGATCATCAACTTTGCGCCGGTTGCACAGGCAGGCATCGTCGGACTTCCGCCGCTGCAGCTCTGCAAATTCGATCTGACCAGCATTATGATCATGGCACCGATCGCGATCGCGACCATGATGGAGCATGTCGGTGATATGTCGGCGATCTCTGCAACCGTAGGAGAGAACTTCCTTTCTGATCCGGGCCTGCATAGAACCCTGCTCGGTGATGGTCTTGCAACCGCAATGGCAGGTTTCATCGGCGGACCGGCCAACACGACGTACGGCGAGAACACCGGCGTTCTGGAATTGAGCCGCGTACATGACCCGAGAGTCATCCGTATTGCCGCAGTCTTTGCGATTATCGTCAGCTTCATTCCGAGGTATCGGCACTCATCAGCACCATGCCGTCCTCTATCATCGGAGGCGTCAGCTTCATGCTGTACGGTATGATTTCTGCCATCGGTGTGCGCAACGTGGTAGAGAATAAAGTAGACCTGACCAAATCGAGAAACCTGATCATCGCGGGCGTCATCTTTGTCTGCGGACTGGGCTTCAGCAACGGTCTCTCCTTTACGATCGGCGGAACGACCGTCACCCTGACTGCACTTGCCATTGCAGCCATCGCAGGAATCCTGCTGAACATGATTCTGCCGGGCAATGATTACGAATTCGGCGTAAACGAGTCCGGGGACGAGAACAGAGGAATCCACGCATAAAGAAAAATGCAAAAGAAAATCCGTTTTTTCTGCATCTGTATTCTGCACAAAGGAATGTGCAGAAACAGAGGGGAAAAAGCGGATTTTCTTTGTATTTCGGTACGGGCAAGTGTATACTGAAGAGTAAGAAGATGTAAGGTTGGTAAAAAAATGACACACGAAAGATCGAAAAAGGGGATGATGGGACAGGTCGTCGGATCCTTATATTACCTGGATCCAACGGTGATTCCGCGGCTGAAAAGTCTGCGAAGCGGTGACGATCCGGTGTTTTCGTTTGGTGTTTTATTTTACGCGCTCAAACGCAATCCGCGGAGAGTGGTTCAGCACGTAGATGATGCCGCGCCGTTCAAATCCGTTTTTCTGGATCAGATGCTGCATGATTTGATTGTCCGTATGCGTATCGACGCGCAGGTGCGGGATCTGTGTCCAGCAGTAATCGACGATCTGGGAGAAAAATCCGTGGATTGTTCCGTCTGAGGCAACCTGGTGGATCGTGCCATACGGCGCATCGGAGAGCCAGGAGCCGTCGTCGATCTGCAGATACGTCGGATCCTCACCGATGATGAAGGCAAACGCGCCGTGCAGCGTGCCGTTTTCTTCCAGGACAAAAAGCTGTTTGTCACGGATTCTGTTGTGAATCAGCTCCTCCGGCGGAAAATGGTTTCCCCACTGATTCGGATTTCCGGTTTCCTGCATAAAAGAGCGGGCGTACGCATAGATTGACATGAGCGAAGTAAAATCCTCCGGGACGGCAAGTCGTATCATGATAAAAATTCTCCTTTTAGTTCAAAATAAGCAGTTTTATTGTAGCACAGTGGACGGTGAAGCACAAGAAAGAGAAAACAGGATTTGACTTTTTGAAAAATCCCATGTACAATGCAGTTAGTTGCAACTAACTAAAGCAGCCAAAACCACAACAAAACGATTTCTGCCGGTCTTGGATGGGCCGGTTCCGCATCAAATTGTCAGAAAGGAAAGAATATGAAACAAAATCGAAAACGAAAAGAGACGGCGGGCATGAATTTTCTCCGCTATCTCGGCCCGGGACTTCTTGTCACGGTCGGTTTTATCGACCCGGGAAACTGGGCATCCAACATTGCCGCCGGATCGGGTTACGGCTACGAGCTTCTGTGGATGGTCACCCTGTCCACGATCATGCTGATTTTTCTGCAGCACAATGCGGCGCATCTCGGCATTGTCACGGGAAAGTGCCTCTCGGAGGCGGCGAGCCTCTATCTGCCTGCGTGGCTGAAAAACACGATTCTTGCGACGGCGATGATGGCAGCGGTGGCGACCGCAATGGCGGAGATCCTCGGCGGTGCGATTGCGCTCCAGATGCTGTTCGGCATTCCGATCAAGCTCGGCAGCATGATGATTCTCGTGCTGGTTCTGATCTGTGAGTTTACAAGTGCTTACAAACGGATTGAAAAACTGATCATTGTGTTTGTCTCGCTGATTGGCTTTTCGTTCCTCTTCGAGGTCTGGATCGCCGATATCGACTGGGCGCAGGCGGCTGTCGGCTGGGTAAAACCGTCGTTTCCAGAGCACTCAATGCCGGTCATCTTAAGCGTCCTCGGTGCGGTCGTCATGCCGCACAACCTGTTTCTCCACTCGGAAATTATTCAGAGCCGCCAGTGGAATCTTGAGGATGATGAGGTGATTGCGCGCCAGTTAAAGTATGAGTTCAAAGACACCCTGTTTTCTATGATCATCGGATGGGCCATCAACAGTGCAATGATCCTGATGGCGGCCGCAACGTTTTTCCAGCCGCAGAATGCAAAGCAGGTGGATGATCTCGCAACGGCGGGAAAGATGCTGACACCTCTCCTTGGAAATGCCGCATCGGTGATTTTTGCAGCAGCGCTTCTGCTCGCCGGAATTTCATCGAGCATCACCGCGGGAATGGCGGGCGGAACGATTTTTTCGGGGATTTTTAACAAGCCGTATGAGATCAAGAGTAAGGAGACACGCTGGGGAATCCTTCTTACCATGATCCCGGCCGCAGCGGTCATTCTTCTGATTGATTCCCCGTTCCAGGGCCTTCTCTATTCACAGATGTTCCTTGGAATGCAGCTCCCGATTACGGTATTTACACAGATTTATCTGACGTCCTCGAAAAAAGTCATGGGAAAATACGCGAACAGTCTGCAGCTGAAAATTGCCCTGTTTGCGATTGCGGTGATTGTGACACTGCTGAATATCGCGCTGCTGTTTGTGCAGTAAAAAGAATGAGAAATAAAAAAAAGAAGTCCGCTGTGCTGATCCCTGAAAAAGAGACCGGCGCAGCGGACTTCTTCTATTATAATATGCTCTCCATGCAGGCATCGACAAAGTCCTGCAGAAGCGGAGAGAGTTTCCGCCCCTTTTTCCAGATCACGGCGATCTGCGTTTCCAGGTCGCTTTCTGCGAGCGGCTGGATGCGGAGTCCCTGGCAGAGAGAGCTCATGGACTGCGGGAAAATGGCAGTGGCAAGGCCTTCCTTTGCCCAGAGCATCGCGCCGCGGGGATCGTCGCAGACGCAGAAAAGATCGGGCTCCATGCCGCGCGAGTGGAACGCATCCATGATGAGCGCCTCATACCGGCGGTAGATGATGAGCGGAATATTCAAAAGATCCGGGAGCTTTAGCGATCCGTTCTTCTCGGGAAGCATATCTTTTGAAGAAACGGCAATCATAGGTTCAGAGCTTAAAATTTTATAGTCTACATCGTCGAGCCGCAGCGGCGTGCGGGCGATGGAAATGTCGATGATGCCGTCCATCAGATAGCGGTACAGCGTGTAGGTGATGCCGTCGTGCACCTCGAAGTTAACATCGGGATTGCGGCGGGAAAAAAGCGAGACGCACGGCATGATCGTCGCAACGGTGGTCGGTGTGATGCCGAGGCGCAGAACCCGCTTTTTGCCGACCTTTGCGACCTCAAGCTCCGTCGATTTCACGTACTCGAGCAGGTTGGCGGAGCGGTCGTACAGCAGTTTTCCGGCTTCGGTCAGGCGGACGCCTGGCGGGTGCGTTCAAATAAAGTGACGTTCAGTTCGGCTTCCAGCTGCTTTAACTGATAACTGAGCGGCGGCTGGGACATATTGAGGCGGCGGGCGGCCTCGTGAATGCTTTCGGTTTCGGCGATGACGCGGAAATATTCAAGCTGGCGCAGTTCCATAAGAGACTTCCTTTCGTGAAATTATCTATGATATTAAAATTGTATCACTAAGCTATAAAAACAATACTATTCGTATTAATCATATGAGATTATACTGTCAATGTCAAGAAACAAAGAAATGGAGAGTGAAAAAGAAGATGAAAAGTCTTGGAGTCTACTTGAAGCACTACAAAAAAGAGAGCATCATCGCTCCTTTGTTCAAGCTTCTGGAAGTCGTATTCGACCTTCTGGTGCCGATGGTTGTTGCCAGATCATCGATGTGGGTATCGCAGGCAATAACCGTCCGTACATCGTCAGCCGTTTTGGAATCCTCGTTCTGATGGCGGCAGTCGGACTTTGCTGCAGCTTCACCGCGCAGTATTTCGCGGCAAAAGCGAGCGTCGGCTGTGCAACCGAGCTTCGCCAGGCGGTCTTTGACCACATCCAGGCTCTGTCCTTTACGGAGCTGGATACCATTGGAACCGATACGCTGATCACCCGTCTGATCAACGATATCAACCAGGTGCAGAACGGAATCAACATGGGTCTGCGTCTGCTGCTGCGGAGTCCGTTTATCGTATTCGGTTCCGTTGTGATGGCATTTACCGTCAACGTAAAATGTGCCATCGTATTCCTGGTTACTATTCCGATCCTGTTCGTTGCTGTATTCGGCATTATGCTGGTCAGCATCCCGCTGTTCAAAAAGGTACAGGCGGCACTCGACCGCGTCACCGGAATGACAAGAGAAAATCTGAACGGTGTCCGTGTCATCCGTGCGTTCTGCCGTGAGGAGCAGTCTGTTGCCGATTTCGAAAAGAGCAACGATGAGCTGACTTGTCTGAACGAGTTTGTCGGAAAAATTTCCGCACTGTTAAATCCGCTGACCTATGTCCTCATCAACATCGCAGCCGTTGTCCTGATCTGGCAGGCAGGCTTCAGGTTAACATCGGCAGTATGCAGCAGGGACAGGTTGTCGCACTTTACAACTACATGCTGCAGATCATCGTGGAACTGATCAAACTGGCATCGCTCATCATCACCTTAAACAAATCCGTTGCCTGTGCAGAGCGTGTCTCCGGCGTACTGGCGGTTCCGACAACCATGAACTACCCGGCAAAAGGCGGCGCTGCAAAGAAAGTAACTGGCGATGCAGCTGTTACATTTAAAAATGTCAGCTTCACCTATGCAGGAGCCGGCGCAGAGAGCTTATCGGATATCAGCTTTACCGCAAAACGCGGACAGACCATCGGAATCATCGGCGGTACCGGAAGCGGAAAATCGACGCTGGTCAGCCTGATTTCCCGTTTCTACGATGCGACCAGCGGTGACGTCATGGTAGACGGCGAGAATGTAAAGAATTACACGAAAGAAGAGCTCTGCAATAAAGTCGGTGTTGTTCAGCAGAGAGCAGTGCTCTTTAAAGGCAGCATCCGCGACAATATGAGGTGGGGCAAAGAGGACGCCACCGATGCAGAAATCTGGGAGGCGCTCACCACAGCCCAGGCGAAAGAAGTCGTAGAAGGCAAACAGGATCAGCTCGATTTTATGCTGGAGCAGAACGGAAAGAACCTCTCCGGCGGACAGAAACAGCGTCTTTCTATTGCGCGTGCGCTGGTAAAAAAACCGGAAATCCTGATTCTGGACGACAGCTCGAGTGCGCTTGACTTTGCAACGGATGCAAAACTCCGCAAAGCCGTCCACAATCTCGAAGGAAACACGACAACCTTCCTCGTATCCCAGCGAATCGCCGGCATCCGTCAGGCAGACCAGATCCTCGTTCTTGGAAATGGTACGCTCGAAGGAAACGGCACACACGACGAGCTGATGAAAACCTGCGAGGTTTACCGCGAGATTTACTTCTCCCAGTTCCCGGAAGAGCGTGCAGCTTATAACAACGAAAGCGGGGTGATCGCATGAAAAAGACAGAAAACAAGTCCGGAAAAAGCGGCATGCAGGTCATGAAAAAGCTGATGGCGTTTATCGGAAATTATAAAATTTTCTTAGGCCTTAGTATTGTCCTGGCTGCGGTTACCGTTATTTTACAGCTTTATATTCCGATCCTGTTCGGCGATGCGATCGATGAGGTCGTTGCAGCCCACCAGGTCAATTTCCCGGAGATGTGGTTCTATCTGAAACGAATCGTATTCTTCACCCTCGTTTCCGCACTTTCCGCATGGATCATGAACCTGATCAACAACCGTATGACGTACCGCATCGTGCGCGACCTTCGTTCCCAGGCGATCCGTCATATCCAGGTGCTGCCGCTGTCCTATCTGGATCAGCACAGCTCCGGAGACATCGTAAGCCGTGTTATCGCAGATACCGATATCTTATCGGACGGTCTTCTGCTTGGCTTTACGCAGCTGTTCTCCGGCATCGTAACCATTATTGTGACACTGTTTTTCATGTTCTCGAAGAACGTATGGATCACCCTTCTTGTGATCTGCCTGACACCTCTGAGCTTCTTCGTGGCAAAATTTATTTCCGGCCGCTCGTTCAAAATGTTCCAGAAACAGAGTGAGACGAGAGGAAAACAGACCGCACTCATCGATGAGATGATCGGAAACCAGAAAGTAGTCAAAGCGTTCGGCTATGAGGAAAAAGCTTCCGAGCGTTTTGCAGAGATCAACAAAGATCTGCAGAAATACAGCCAGCAGGCCGTGTTCTACAGTTCCTTAACGAACCCGTCCACCCGTTTTGTCAACAACGTGATCTATGCCGGTGTTGCCCTTGTGGGAGCTTTCATGATCCCGGGCGGCGCGCTGACCGTCGGCGGACTTTCCGTTCTGCTGTCGTACGCAAATCAGTATATGAAACCGTTCAATGATATCAGTTCCGTTATCACCGAGATGCAGAACGCGCTTGCCTGCGCAGACCGTATCTTTGCTCTTCTGGAAGAGAAAGAGGAAAGCGCAGACCCGGCCGGAACGATCGATACCGTGACAGGAAATGTGACGATCGATGATGTAGCATTCAGTTATGATAAAGAGAAAAAACTGATCGAGAACTTTAATCTTGACGTACAGCCGGGCATGCGTGTTGCCATTGTCGGCCCGACCGGATGCGGAAAGACGACGTTTATCAACCTGCTGATGCGCTTCTATGATGTCGATGCCGGGAAGGTCTGCATCGACGGAAAGCCGATCGACGAACTGTCCCGCCATGCGCTCCGCAGCTGTTTTGGTATGGTGCTGCAGGATACCTGGATCAAACAGGGAACCGTGCGCGACAACATCAGCTTCGGAAAGCCGGATGCGACGGAAGAGGAGATTGTCAATGCGGCCAAAGAGGCACACAGCTGGGAGTTTATCAAGCGTCTGCCGAAGGGGCTTGACACGGTTCTCAGCGAAGACAGCATCAGCCAGGGTCAGAAACAGCTTCTCTGTATCACCCGTGTCATGCTCTGCCTGCCGCCGATGCTGATCCTCGACGAGGCGACCTCCAGCATCGATACCCGTACCGAACTGCAGGTTCAGGAGGCGTTTGACAAGCTGATGCAGGGCAGAACGAGTTTCGTCGTTGCCCACCGTCTGTCCACGATCCGCAACGCTTCGCTGATCCTCGTCATGAAAGACGGAAAGATCATCGAGCAGGGACGCCATGAGGAGCTTCTTGAGAAGAAAGGCTTCTACTACAATCTGTACAACAGCCAGTTCCAGGCGTCATAAAAGATATTTGGAAAAGAGAACAGCAGATCTGTGCCGCGCATGCGATTTTGAGGCGTGCGCGCTCAGATCTGCTGATTTTTTATATGTTTTTGCAATATTCTGAAAAAAATACGGCATGGGGTATTGACGAATCCTATCACAGGTGCTATAGTTTTACAAAAATAAAAAAAGACGTAGAAGTTTTTAGAAAATGTGCGGAGAGCCTTTGGAAATTTAATTTTCGAAAGGTGCACGACCGAAGAAGTAAAACTTTCAGGTGCTGGTTCTCTTCTTAAAACAAGAACGGACGGGAGACGGCGAGGACTAAAAACGGAGTGGTCTCTGGAGAAGCTCTTGAAAAGAGTGCCGAAGGTGCAATGCAGCGATGCAGAATCTCTCAGGCAAAAGGACAGAGTCAAAAAAGATACAGAAGAAAAACAGCCGCGGAACAAAAAAAGCGGTGCGCAGAAACGAAAAAATTCCGGAAGCGCGGTTTTTTGCTGTATTTTTCAATCAGAGCCATGTTCTGCAGGAAAAATTCCGCAGGAGATGGTATTTTTTTTCTCAAAACGGTGCGGATGTGTGATCCACATCGTTCAGACCATACGTCGAATGGAAAGGGAGAAAAGAAAATGGATGCATTGAATCAGGCAATTGCGCAGATCAGTGATGTGCTCTGGAACAGCGTACTGCTGTTTCTGCTGGTAGGTACGGGAGTTTATTTCTCTGTTCGGACCCGCTTTGTACAGGTAAGAAAGTTTAAGACCGCGTGGAACCGCGTCTTCGGCGGTTTCTCGTTAAAGGGTAAGAAGGCCGGAAAAGACGGCATGACTTCCTTCCAGGCACTTGCAACAGCGATCGCCGCACAGGTCGGAACCGGAAACATCGCAGGATGTGCGACCGCACTCGTATCCGGCGGCCCGGGAGCCATCTTCTGGATGTGGCTTGCTGCGTTCTTCGGCATGGCAACGATCTACGGCGAGGCGTATCTCGCGCAGATCTCCAAACGCCGCGATGAGAGCGGAGAAGTCATCGGAGGACCGGTTTACTACATTACCCACGCATTCAAGGGAACGTTTGGAAAAGCACTGGCAGGCTTCTTTGCCGTAGCCGTTATTCTGGCACTTGGCTTTATGGGAAATATGGTACAGTCGAACTCCATCAGTGATGCGTTCTACACCGCATTTTCCGTACCGAAATGGGTGATGGGTGTGATTGTAGCCGTTCTCGCCGCATTCATTTTCATCGGAGGTATCTCCCGTATCGCATCCTTCACCGAAAAAGTTGTTCCGGTGATGGCAGCACTGTATCTCGTCGGAGCCCTTGTTGTTATTCTGATCAACATCCAGCATGTGCCGTCAGCGATTGCTCGATCTTTATCTGTGCATTCCGTCCGGACGCCGTATTTGGTGCAGCAGCCGGTATTACCGTGCGGAAAGCCATGCGTTACGGTGTTGCCCGAGGCCTCTTCTCTAATGAAGCCGGTATGGGTTCCACCCCGCATGCCCATGCGATTGCCGATGTCGAGAACCCGGAGGATCAGGGTGAAGTAGCGATGATTGGTGTCTTTATTGATACCTTCGTTGTCCTGACCATGACCGCTCTCGTTATTCTTTCTTCCGGCGTTCTGGAAGAGATGATGAGTACCGGTGTTAAAGGAACCCCGGTCGCACAGGCGGCATTCCGAACCGGCCTCAAAGGCTTCGGACCGGCGTTCGTAGCGATCTGTCTTCTGTTCTTTGCATTCTCGACCATCGTCGGATGGTACTTCTTCGCAAGACAGAACGTACAGTATCTGTTCGGAAAGAAAGCAGTCGTTCCGTTCTCGCTGATCGTCGTTGTGTTCGTTTTCCTCGGCTCTCTGCTGAAAGTGGATCTCGTATGGAACCTGTCAGACCTCTTTAACGGCCTGATGGTAATTCCAAACCTCATGGCGTTGATCGTCCTCGCAGGAACCGTAGCAAAAGCGGCAAAAGGTGAAAAAGTAGAATTCTAATCATATATACAGAACGGGAAAAAGGAGGAAAGTCTGCTGATGCAGACTTTCCTTTTGCAATTATTCAGAGCCACATCTCGATTCCGCTGCGCTGCATCTCGATGTGGCTTCTCGCCATATAAAATTTCAAGAAGAACTGTTCGTTCATGCGAGCATGACTCACAGTTCTTCTTGAAATTTTGCATGGCTCTGAATAATTGCAAAAAGAAAGACCGGCAGGGGAGCTACCGGTCTTTCAAGGGGAGTATAAATAATTAATAAGGGGTTATTAATTGTAAAAAAATTTATGAAGGGTAAATTCTTTTACAAAATTGATTATAATACAGATAACGGGAAAAAGCAACATCGAAATTCAAAAGTTGGAAAAAATTACCACAATTTGGAAAGCAGTGGTCCGAAAGCAGGAAAAACACTGTATTTTTGGGCTTGCATTCCCCACTTTGGAACAGATACCGTGGAAAAACAGGGTTCTGGATGCATAATCTGCGCGGAAAAAGCGATACTAAAGGATGTCGCAGGACAAAAAAACATTCAGGAGGAAGCAAGATTATGACCAGAAACAGCAAAAATGAATACAGCAAAAACGAGTACAGCAAAAACGGATACGAGAAAAGCGAATACAGCAAAAACCAGAAGAACAGCAGAGACTGCAATCATGTGAAAGACCGTGAGATGTCATCCTACGGTCAGCAGAACCGGGAGCAGGACGAGAAGGATGAGTATGAAAAATACTAAGTAAACCTTGGGATTCCGGCAGAAAAAGCCGGCGGAGGGTCCCATACGGACTCTGCCGCCGGTTTCTGCATACATATAAAACAGGAGAGAAAGTCAGATCCGGAGAGGGGGACCAGGATATGGCAGGCATGACACTGCTGGCGGCAGACCAGCTGGACTGGTACGTGGGAAAACCGTGGGCGATGATCATCGATGTGCGGAACCGGCGGGAATACGAAAAAGGGCATGTGAAAGGAGCGGTGAATCTTCCCTATGACCATCTGCTCGAACGGGTCTGTCTGCCGCGGGACAAAATTCTTGTGATCTGCTGTGAGCGGGGTGCCGCGAGCATGGCGGAGGGAAAGCGGCTGGCGGAGAACGGATACGAGGTCAAAACGGTCATCGGCGGAATGCATGCATACCGCGGACGATATCTGGTGGCGGGAGAAGAACTGTAAGGGGGCGGCAATCCAACATTTCTTCTTGTCAAGCGGGAAAAGATACGGTAAGATGAAACAGAAAACAATACAAAACCAAACCACAAAACGAAAGAGAGATCACGATATGAAATACATGTTTGCATCTGATATTCACGGTTCTGCCTATTACTGCAGAAAAATGCTGGAAGCCTTCGAGGCAGAGGGCGCAAGCCGCCTGTTTCTGTTAGGCGACCTTCTCTATCACGGCCCGAGAAACGATCTTCCAAAAGAATACGCACCGAAACAGGTCATCGCCATGTTGAATGAGAAAAAACAGTACCTCACCAACGTGCGCGGAAACTGCGACGCAGAAGTAGATCAGATGGTACTGGAGTTCCCGGTGCTGGCAGATTACGGCATCCTGATCGAGGGAGGCCATACCTTCTATATGAGCCATGGCCACATCTACAATGAGCAGAATCTGCCGCCGCTGATGGATGGAGATATCTTCCTGTACGGCCATACCCACGTCCTGCGTGCCGAGAAAAAAGGCGCACACACCTTTCTGAACCCGGGTTCTGTATCTCTGCCGAAAGAGGGCAATATCCCGACCTATGCAATCCTCGAGGACGGCGTATTTACGATCAAAGGCTTTGACGGCACCGTCGTAAAACAGCTCACATTATAAGAGGGGACGGGAGAGTATGGAATTATATGAACTGATCGCCCCGTGCCACTTCGGCCTGGAGGCGGTGATGAAACGTGAAATCCTCGACCTCGGCTACGAAATCGAGCGCGTGGAGGATGGAAAAGTAACGTTTCTTGCAGATGCAGAGGGAATCGCCTACGCCAACCTGTTCCTTCGCACGACCGAGCGTATCCTGCTCAAAGTAGGACAGGTCCACGCCGAAACGTACGATGAACTCTTTGAAGCGACAAAAGCGCTCCCGTGGGAGAAATTTATCCCGAAAAACGGAAAGTTCTGGGTAACGAAGGCAAACTCCATCAAGAGTAAGCTCTTCAGCCCGTCCGATATCCAGTCGATTATGAAAAAAGCGATTGTCGAGCGATTGAAACAGGTCTACCACATGGAGTGGTTCCCGGAGGACGGTGCACAGTACCCGATCCGTGTTTCGATTTTAAAAGACGAGGTTACGATCGGACTCGATACCTCCGGCGTTTCCCTTCATAAGAGAGGCTACCGCAAGCTGACCGCGAAAGCGCCGATCACCGAGACCCTTGCCGCAGCACTTATCATGCTGACTCCGTGGAAGGGTGACCGGATTCTTGTCGATCCGTTCTGCGGAAGCGGTACGTTCCCGATCGAGGCGGCCATGATGGCGGCCGATATTGCACCGGGTCTCAACCGTTCTTTCCTTGCGGAGCAGTGGACGCACCTCGTGCCGAAAAAATGCTGGATGGATGCGGCGGAGGATGCACGCTACCGGATCCGGAACGATATTGAGACAGATATTCAGGGCTTTGATATCGACGGAGATGTCATCAAGAGTGCCAGAGAGAACGCAAAGCTGGCCGGTGTGGATCACCTGATCCATTTCCAGCAGCGTCCGGTTGCCGAGCTGTCGCACCCGAAAAAATACGGTTTTCTGATTACCAACCCGCCGTACGGTGAGCGCCTGGAGGACAAAAAAGATCTTCCGGCCCTGTATCAGACATTAGGAGAGCGGTACCGCGCTCTCGATTCCTGGTCGATGTATCTGATCACGAGCTACGAGGATGCCGAGCGGTATCTCGGCAAAAAGGCGGATAAAAACCGTAAAATTTACAATGGAATGCTGAAAACCTACTTTTACCAGTACGCGGGACCGAAGCCGCCGCGCCGGGAAAAAGAACAGAAATAATACAAATGGAGGAGCAATGCCGAATGATTTTTGGCGTTGCTCCTTTTTGATAACAAAAATTAAAAGAAGAATTTTAGAAAAGTTTAATATTTTCTTGAAATCACTGCACTACTGTGCTAAACTGTCCTCATGCGAAATTTTTTCATCAAGCGGAGGAAACCATGAACGGACAGGAGATCAGAGACAGGCTGCTGCATTCCTACGAGAGGAGCTACGATATCGTAAAGCCGTCCGAAGTAAACGGCCATACATACGATGCCTGTGCAAGCTACCACGAGAGCGGCGCAAAATACGTGCTCTCAAAGAAAGCAGAGCTGTGGAGGATCAGCTGTCATGAGCATGCGTATTTTAAAGCGGTGGAAGAACTGAACGACCAGGACGTCGAAACATTTCTGACGGACCTGACAGAATGGATAGAGCCAAAGGTGGTTCGCGAGGGGAAGGAAGTACCGGATACCGACCACATGTACACGCTGGTCACCGGTATTTTTTTTGCGGACAAACCGGTTGCGGACAGCGTAAAGAAGAAAATCCGAAAATATAAGTATTATAAAAATTACCGGTTTTCTTTGAGAGGCTACTGTCAGGTGCGGCTGCTCGTCTTTGATACGGCAGAACAGAAAGTGTTTGGAAACCGGGCGGCTTGGGAATTGGTAAAGGGATATGCTAAGATGTTCCGGTCTTAGTTATCTATAAATTTATTCTACCAAAAAGAGGGAGGAAAAAACAAATGAATAGTATTCTTGTACTGGTTGTCGGAATCGGCATTCTGATCGCCGGATACGTATTCTACGGAAAATGGCTTGCCGGGCAGTGGGGCGTTGATCCGAAACGGAAAACCCCTGCATTCACCGAGGAGGACGGTGTGGACTACGTTCCTGCCAAAGCTCCTGTCTTAATGGGACATCACTTCTCATCCATCGCAGGCGCAGGCCCGATCAACGGACCGATTCAGGCCGCTGTCTTTGGATGGGTTCCGGTTCTTTTATGGGTACTCATCGGCGGTATCTTCTTTGGAGGCGTTCATGATTACGGCGCACTGTTTGCATCCCTGCGCCACAAAGGACAGTCCATCGGCGAGGTTATCGCAGACACCATGGGAAGTAAAGCGAAAAAACTCTTTATCGTTTTCGCTTACCTGACCCTGATTCTTGTTGTTGCAGCCTTCGGTTCCATCGTTGCCAATACCTTCAAGGCAGCCTATACCGAGAGCGGCGCTGTCGATGTGGCAGCAAGTTCTGCAAATGCAACAACCGCTATGATTTCCATTCTGTTTATCGTACTTGCTGTTGTGTTCGGCTTCATGGTATACAGAAAAAATGTATCTCTTGGCGTTTCCACCATCGCAGGCGTTGTAGCTATCGTTGTCTGCGTTGTTGTTGGATTAAACTTCCATCCGATCTATCTCTCTGAGACAGCATGGATGGTAATCGTTGGTATCTATATCACCGTAGCTTCTGTTGCACCGGTCTGGATTCTGCTTCAGCCGCGTGACTACTTAAGCTCCTTCCTTCTGTACTTCATGATGATCGTAGCCGCTGTCGGTGTCATCGGAAGTGCTCTGATGGGCCATGCATCCCTGGATATCCCGGCATTCACCGGATTCAAAGATACGCTGGCTCCGACCGGAAGTTCTCTTGGATTTATGTTCCCGGCCCTGTTCGTAACCATCGCCTGCGGAGCAATTTCCGGATTCCATTCACTCGTTGGTTCAGGAACTACATCGAAACAGCTTGACAATGAGAAAAATGCCCGCCCGATCGCATACGGCGGTATGCTGATTGAGTGTGCGCTTGCGATTGTATCTCTGTGTGCAGTCGGCTACATCTGGTCCAGATACGCAGACGGAACCACCGTTGTTCCGACCGCTGTATTTGCAACCGGTATCTCCGAGATGGTAGCAACCATTCCGGGACTTGGCGGATCGACTCATGTACTGTACTCTCTGCTGGTTCTGACTGTATCGGTATTCTGCCTGACTTCTCTGGATACCGCAACCCGTCTGGCAAGATACATGTTCCAGGAGTTCTGGCTTGAGCCGGGACAGACTTACAAAGAGGCAACCGGCTACAAAGCCGTTCTGACCAATCCGGTTGTATCAACCGTTATCACCGTAGTACTCGGCATCGGCCTTGGCCTGACCGGTTATTCCAAAATCTGGCCGCTGTTCGGTGCATCCAACCAGCTGCTGGCAGCCATCGGACTTCTTGCTGTTGCCACCTGGCTCGGAAAAGTCGGCAAAAACAACAAAATGTTCCTGTTCCCGATGGTATTCATGCTGATCGTAACCATCACATCCCTTGTACAGACCCTGATCGCAAACTTCAAGGGCCTTGGCGCAGGCGTTGGCATCGGCTGGTGCGTAGCACGTATCGTGCTGGCAGGCCTGCTTGTCATCCTGGCGCTGATCCTGGCTTTCGATGGATTCAAGACTCTGGCAAATCAGAAAAAAGCAAAATAATGTGTGATTACAAAAAAAGGCTCCCGGATAAAACGGGGGTCTTTTTTTGTGACAGGGTTCTTGTGTTTGCGTCACACATACGGTATAATGATCGCAAGTTATTTCAGCGTGAAAGAAGGAAAACGGTTATGAAAAAAATTGTATTTGCAACAGGAAATGCCGGCAAAATGAAAGAAATCCGTGAAATCCTTGCGGATCTGCCGGTGGAAATTTATTCGATGAAAGAAGCCGGCATTTCGGTCGAGATCGATGAGAACGGCAAAACCTTTGAGGAGAATGCAAAAATCAAAGCACAGACCGTTGCCGGATGCACAGACGGCGACATGATCGTGCTGGCGGATGACTCCGGTCTGGAAGTGGATGCCTTAAACGGCGAGCCTGGTGTCTATTCGGCAAGATATATGGGAGAGGATACGTCCTACCGCATCAAAAATCAGAGCCTCGTTGACCGCCTGGAGGGCGTGCCGGTGGAAAAAAGAACGGCACGATTCGTCTGTGTGATTGCAGCCGCCTTCCCGGATGGAACAGTCTGTACCACCAAAGGAACGATCGAGGGAAAAATCGGTTACGAGGAACGCGGGGAGAACGGTTTTGGCTATGACCCGATTTTCTATCTGCCGGATATGAGCCGCACGACCGCAGAACTTTCTCCGGAAGAGAAAAACGCAGTCAGCCACAGAGGAAAAGCACTGGCGGCGATGAAAGAACAGATTGCATCATATTTGAAATAAGAAGAGGGAAGAGAATGAGTATGAAATTTCTGATAGTGAGCGATACCCATGGACGGATGTATAACCTCGAGGAGGCCATGGAACGTGAGGAGTTCGACGGCATGATCCACTGCGGTGACGTGGAAGGGATGGATGACCTGATCAAATCCAAGGTAAACGGCCCGTGCTATATGGTCATGGGAAATAACGACTGGTTTTCAAACCTCCCGGCGGAGATTCAGGTGAACATTGATGATTACCGTGCCTTTATCACACACGGTCATAACTACGGCGTATCGCTCGGCCTGGAGGGAATCTATGCGGAGGCGCTTTCCAGGGGTGTGGATATCGTACTGTTCGGCCATACGCACCGGCCGGTCGCAGAAAAGCGTGGAAATCTCTGGATTGTCAATCCGGGCAGCCTCACGTATCCGCGTCAGATGGGAAGAAAACCAAGCTATGCCATGCTGACGATCAACGAAGAGCATGAGCTTTCGGTGGAAATCAAGTATCTGGATTAAAAAACGGGTCGAAAAAGGGCGGAGAACAGCCCAAAATCGAATGAATTATCGCAACTAACATGACTATTCCAAAGAAAACAGGGTAGTACCGGAGCAGGTTCTGACTAATTCTTAAAAAGTTTGTCAAAAAAATACAATTTAGGTGTTGACAGATGAGAAAAGATATGATAAGATCTCTTTGTTGTCCGGTGAGAACAAAACAACACAAAAAACATTTTGAAAAAAATGAAAAAAAGTGTTGACAAACCGAAAACAATGTAATATAATAAATCTTGCGTCGAGCGCGAAAGGGTTAAACGCAAATCGGGAAACCTTGTTTACGGGGTGTGGCTCAGCTTGGCTAGAGCGCTGGTTTGGGACCAGGAGGTCGCAGGTTCGAATCCTGTCACCCCGATGTCGTGCGGGTGTAGTTCAATGGTAGAACACCAGCCTTCCAAGCTGGATACGTGGGTTCGATTCCCATCACCCGCTTGCTGCTACAATTTTGTAGAAGCTGTGTGCTTGTAGCTCAGTTGGATAGAGCAACGGCCTTCTAAGCCGTGGGTCGGGGGTTCGAATCCCTCCAAGCACGCTTCACTAAAATTAAATAGTGAAAAAGACTGTAAGTCGTAATTATGGTGGGTATAGCGCAGTTGGTTAGCGCGCCAGATTGTGGCTCTGGAGGCCAAGGGTTCGAATCCCTTTATCCACCCTGCCAGCAAGGCGAAACATTGGCTATCGCCAAGCGGTAAGGCACAGCACTTTGACTGCTGCATTCGCTGGTTCGAATCCAGCTAGCCCAGTTGGATGCAAAAGTATACGGAGCATTAGCTCAGTCGGTAGAGCACTTGACTTTTAATCAAGTTGTCCGGGGTTCGAATCCCCGATGCTTCACTAAATAACCCATAGAAAACGCCCATGGAGGTTTTCTATGGGGTTTTTCTTTTCTTGAAAAAATAATATGCGGTTATGACGGAATTGGCAGACGTGCAGGATTTAGGTTCCTGTGCCTTTCGGCGTGTGGGTTCGAGTCCCACTAACCGCAGAAAAATCCACAGCAATAAAATGACAAAAATCAGATTCTAAATAATTGCAGCAAAAATATTCGCGCATCAAATATCTTAAAAACTCCAAACAGAACCGAAAATCAAATAGAGAATAGATAGAGGAAAAATGGTATGACAAGAGAAAAGTATGAGTCATTGCCTTTGAGCACGCTGAAAGCGCTGGCAAAATCCAGAAACATGAAGGGGATTTCCACCCTGCGGAAAGAAGCGCTGATTGAGCGGATGCTGGAAGAAGATCAGAAAGAAAACCAGAAAAACATGGAAGAGCCGACGGTTCTAAAAGAGGAAAAAAAGACGGAAACTGTACAGGATCAGAATCAGGAACCGCAGGAAAAGCGGGAGGACGGTATGGAGCGCCAGAATCGGGAAACCTCGGAAAACGGCACCGCGCGCCCGTACCAGAGACCGCGGTATGTCCGCCGGGAAGAGCGCAGTGAAAACGGAGAGCGCCAGGAGTACCGTCCAAGAGCACCGCGTTTCAATGAGCGTAGATTTCAGGAACCACGGAATTATAATCAGAATAACCGTGAGGAAGAGCAAAGACAGGAGCCGTGTCAGGAAGCAGGGCAGGAAATGAGACAGGAGCCGCTGCATCAGGAAGCAAGACCAGAGACGAGACAGGAACCGCGTCAGGAAACCAGCACGCTCGACAGCGGCCAGGAGGCCTGCGGCATCCTCGAGGTCATGCCGGACGGATTTGGATTTATCCGCTCCGACAACTATATGCCGGGCGACAGCGATGTCTACGTTTCCCCGTCCCAAATCCGCCGTTTCGGACTGAAAACGGGAGATATCATCCGTGGAAACACGAGAGTAAAGTCCGCAACCGAAAAATTCAGCGCCCTTTTATACTTAAAGAGCGTCAACAATCTGCCGCTCGACCAGATCATGCGCCGCGGCAATTTCGAAGATATGACACCGGTCTTCCCGGATGAGCGGCTGCGCCTTGAGCGCCCGGGCGGAAGCATGGCGATGCGGATCGTGGATCTTGTAAGTCCGATCGGAAAAGGCCAGCGAGGCATGATCGTCTCCCCGCCGAAAGCCGGAAAAACGACGCTTTTGAAGGATGCGGCAAAATCCATCCTGCGGAACAACCCGGAGATGTATCTGATCATCCTTCTGATCGACGAGCGGCCGGAGGAGGTCACCGACATCAAAGAAGCGATCCAGGGCTCCAATGTGGAGGTTATTTATTCCACGTTTGATGAGCAGCCGGAGCACCACAAACGCGTGTCCGAGATGGTCATTGAGCGCGCGAAACGTCTTGTGGAGAGTAAAAAAGACGTTACGATCTTCATCGACAGCATCACACGTCTCGCCAGAGCTTACAACCTGACCGTTCCGCCGAGCGGCCGTACCCTTTCCGGCGGTCTCGATCCGGCAGCACTCTACATGCCGAAACGGTTCTTCGGCGCGGCCAGAAACATGCGTGAGGGCGGAAGCCTGACAATTCTTGCAACGGCGCTTGTGGACACCGGAAGCAAGATGGACGATGTCGTTTACGAGGAATTCAAAGGCACCGGAAACATGGAACTCGTGCTCGACCGGAAACTGCAGGAACGCCGCGTATTCCCGGCCATCGACATAGCCAAATCGGGAACAAGAAGAGAAGATCTGCTTCTGACACCGGATGAGCAGGAGGCCGTTTACAATATGCGGAAGGCATTAAACGGCATGAAATCCGAGGAAGCCGTGGAAAATATTCTGAATATGTTTGCCCGCACCAGAAACAACGGCGAACTGATTCAAATTTTAAAAAAACAAAAAATAGTATAAGGCTTGCAATTTTCAAAATTGTGTGATACAATGAGAAAGCTGTGCAAGGTTGATGAGATTTTGTCAGCCTGAAATACGAAATCATCAGAGTAAATCTGAGAAGATAACAATATTAAGAAGAGGTGAATAAAATGAGAGAAGGAATCCATCCAGAATACCATCAGGCAACTGTTACCTGCAACTGCGGAAATACTTTCGTAACAGGTTCTACCAAGAAAGAGATCCACGTTGAGATCTGTTCTAAATGCCATCCGTTCTACACTGGCCAGCAGAAAGCTGCTGCAGCTCGTGGACGTATCGAGAAGTTCAACAAGAAATACGGCATGAAATAAGAATTGAATCAAGCAAGATGAAAAACGGGCTGAGGTTGGAAGATCTCAGTCCGTTCTTGCGTTACGGATGCAGAAAATCCCCTTTGAGGAGGTAAACGTAAATTATGAAATCATCCAATATTGGCGGCCAGGCCGTGATGGAAGGCGTCATGATGATGAACAAGGATCACTATTCCGTCGCAGTACGCCGGCCGGACGGGGAGATTGAGGTTAAAGTAGAGCAGCACAGGCCGCTGACAAAGCACAAGGGGCTTTTAAAAGTTCCGATTCTGCGCGGCGTCTTCAGCTTTGCCGATTCGATGATCGTTGGCATGAGTTCCCTTATGTACTCCGCTTCGTTCTATGAGGACGAGGAGGAGGAAAAGAAAAAGCCGGCGACGAAAGAGGAAGAGGAGCAGCAGAAAGCGAAAAAAGAAAAGACAGACAGGCTGATGATGTACGGAACCGTCACATTTTCCGTTGTCATCGCCGTCGTTCTCTTTCTGATGGTGCCGTACTTCCTGTCCGAACTGCTGCACAAAGCGGGAGCCGGAACGACACTGACCGCGGTGGCAGAGGCCTTTGTGCGTGTGGCACTGTTCCTAGGCTATCTGGCAGCCATTTCCCGTATGGAAGACATTCAGCGCGTGTTCATGTACCACGGCGCCGAGCATAAATGCATCAACTGTGTTGAGCACGGTCTGGAACTGAACGTGGAAAACGTCTTAAAGAGTTCCCGGGAGCACAAGCGCTGCGGAACGAGCTTTCTTATGTACGTCATCGTCATCAGCATCATCTTTTTCATGTTCATCCGGGTCGATTCCCCGGTGCTGAAAATTGTGATCCGCCTGCTTCTCATTCCGGTGATCGCGGGCGTTTCGTATGAAATTATCCGCCTGGCGGGAAAAAGTGACAATAAACTGGTCAACCTGATCAGTAAACCGGGCCTGATGCTGCAGCACCTGACGACGCGCGAGCCGGATGCCGAGATGGCAGAGGTTGCGATCGCCGCTGTGGAGGCTGTGTTTGACTGGAGAGCGTACCTGAACGAAAACTTTGGTTATACGTACCCGGCCAAAACCGAAAAGAAAGAACATGAGGAGCCGTGACCGATGAGTGTGCACGATAGAAAAAACTTGAAATCTGCACTGGAATCCGCTATTCTGTACTTACAAAAGCAGGGGGTGGAGGAAGCCCGGCAGGACGCATGGCTTTTACTGGAGCATGTCTGCGGGATCAGCCACAGCACCTACTTTGTACACAGTGAAGATGAAATGCCAAAAGAACAGCAGGAGCAGTACGAAGCGCTGGTCAGAAAGCGCGGCGAACACATTCCGCTGCAGCAGCTGACCGGAGAGGCGTGGTTCTACGGAATCCCGTTTTTTGTGAATGAGCATGTACTGATTCCGCGGCAGGACACCGAGATTCTTGTGGAGGAAGCGCTCCGCGGCCTTCCAAAAGATGCACGGATTCTCGATCTCTGCACCGGTTCGGGATGCATCCTCATATCGCTTCTTGTGACGAGAGAGGACTGCACGGGAATCGGCGCGGATCTCTCCGAGAAAGCCTTACAGGTTGCGGAAAAGAACGGCGCACAGGCGGGCGGACGGGCATCGTTCGTAAAGAGCAACTTATTTGAAAACATCGAGGGAACCTTCGATGTGATCGCAAGCAATCCGCCGTATATCCGCACGGATGTGATTGAAACGCTGATGCCGGAGGTGCGCGACCATGAGCCGCGGATGGCACTCGACGGCAGTGCGGACGGTCTTGTCTTTTACCGGAAGATTACAGAGCAGGCAGGAAGCTATTTAAAAGAGGGCGGAAAGCTCTGTTTTGAAATTGGATACGATCAGGGAGATGAAGTGCGGGAGCTGATGGAAACCCACGCTTTGCCGATGTACAGGTTCTGAAAGATCTGGCAGGCCTGGACCGCGTGGTGGCCGGTATCTGGCACAAAAAACCCTGACAGAAATGAATTTTAATTTTGACACCATAATGACATCATAAACAGACGAAAACAGTAAAAAGGAGCAGTCATTTTATGTTTGATAAACTTGATGATATCCTCATGCGTCTCGAGGAGGTACTGAATCAGTTAAGCGAGCCGGACGTCGCTGCCGATGCGGCGAAGTTCCAGAAGCTGATGAAGGAGCAGGCAGAACTCCAGCCGATCGCAGACGCATATAAGGACTATAAAACACAGAAACAGACCATCGAAGAGAGCCTGATGCTTCTCGAGGAGGAATCCGACGAAGAGATGCGTGAAATGCTGAAAGAAGAGCTCTCCGATGCGAAAAAACGCGTAGAGGAGCTGGAGCAGGAACTCAAAGTCCTGCTTCTGCCGAAAGACCCGAACGATGACAAGAACGTTATCGTAGAGTTCCGCGCAGGTGCCGGCGGAGACGAGGCGGCACTCTTTACCGCAGAAATCTGCCGTATGTACATCAAATACGCAGAGAGCCGCGGCTGGAAAACCGAGCTGACCAGCGCCGATGAAAACGGAATCGGCGGCTTTAAAGACGCAACACTTCTGATCAACGGAGCAGGCGCGTACTCCCGGATGAAGTACGAGAGCGGCACGCACCGCGTACAGCGTGTGCCGGAAACCGAGTCCGGCGGAAGAATCCATACCTCAACCATGACCGTAGCGATCATGCCGGAGGTGGACGACGTCGAAGTACAGATCGACCCGAAAGATTACAAATTCGATGTATTCCGTGCTTCCGGAAACGGCGGCCAGTGTGTCAATACGACCGACTCAGCAGTCCGTCTGACCCACTTCCCGAGCGGCATCGTCATTTCCTGCCAGGATGAGAAATCACAGTTAAAGAATAAGGACAAGGCACTGAAGATTCTGCGTGCCCGTCTGTACGACTTAGAGCAGCAGAAACAGCACGATGAGATGGCCGAGCTTCGAAAGAGCCAGGTCGGAACGGGAGACCGCTCCGAGAAGATCCGTACGTACAACTTCCCGCAGGGACGTGTGACGGATCACAGAATCAAACTGACCTTATACAAACTGGACGCCATCATGAACGGCGATCTGGATGAAATCATCGACAGTCTGATTGCAGCCGATCAGGCCGCAAAGCTGAGCAGCATGCAGGAAGAAGCATAATAATAAACGCTGCGAATCACGATTGGTCTACAGGATCGATTGCTGATAGAATAAACAAGAGAAAAAAGGGGAAAAGAGAAAGGGAAAACGCTATGAAGAAAACAGCACTTGTGATCATGGCAGCCGGAATCGGCAGCAGATTTGGAAAGGGAATCAAACAGCTTGAGCCAGTAGGACCAAACGGGGAGATCATCATGGATTATTCCATCCACGATGCACTGGAAGCCGGCTTCAACAAAGTAGTCTTCATCATCCGCAAGGATCTGGAGAAAGATTTCAAGGAAGTCATCGGCAACCGCATCAGCAAAATCACAGAGGTGGAATATGCATTCCAGGAGCTCGATGATCTGCCGGCAGGCTTTGCAAAACCGGAAGGCCGTACCAAACCGTGGGGAACCGGCCAGGCCGTTCTTGCCTGCAAAGGTCTTGTAAAAGAGCCGTTTGCTGTTATCAATGCTGATGACTATTACGGAAAAGATCCGTTCGTAAAACTGCACGACTACCTCGTACAGGAGCATGATGTGGATGAAGTTATGCCGATCTCCATGGCAGGATTCGTGCTTGGAAACACCTTAAGTGACAACGGCGGTGTTACAAGAGGTGTCTGCGTCGTTGATGAAAACGGAAACCTGACCGGTGTCAACGAGACGAAAAACATCGTAAAGACCGCAGAGGGCGCAGGCGTTGAAAAAGAAGACGGAACGGTTGATCCGATCGACAAAAACTCCCTTGTTTCCATGAACATGTGGGGACTGCAGCCGGAGTTCATTGATCTTCTGGAGAAAGGCTTTGTTGAATTCCTTTCTGCACAGAAAGAGGGAGATGTAAAAGGCGAGTACCTCCTTCCGATCTACATCGACGAGCTGCTGCACGCAGGAAAAGCAGAAGTAAAAGTTCTTCCGACCGACGCAGAGTGGTTCGGCGTAACGTATCAGGAAGACAAAGCTTCCGTAACAGAAGCATTCCGCAAACTGATTGCGGACGGCGTATACAGCGAGAAGCTGTACGACTAATTACGTATTTTGTTATTTGAGTGAATAACCAGAAAAAGCGTGTTTGAATGATTGCAAAAAATTTCAGACACGCTTTCTGCCCGAAAGGGGAAAGGAGCATACCATGGGTAAATATTTTGGAACAGATGGATTTCGCGGAGAAGCAAACATTGATCTGACGGTTGAGCATGCATATAAAGTGGGAAGATTCCTCGGATGGTATTTCGGAAAAGACCACAAAGCACAGATCGTCATTGGAAAAGACACCAGACGCTCCAGCTACATGTTCGAATATTCGCTGGTAGCAGGACTGACCGCATCGGGAGCAGACGCTTATCTGCTGCACGTAACGACCACCCCGAGCGTTTCCTATGTTGTCCGTACTGAAAACTTTGACTGCGGAATTATGATCTCCGCCAGCCACAACCCGTTCTATGACAACGGAATCAAAGTCATCAACGGCCTGGGACAGAAACTGGAAGCCGACATCGAAGCGCAGATCGAAGCCTACATCGACGACGGAACACCGAAGATCCCGTTCGCAACGAGAGAAGACATCGGACGCACCGTGGATTTTGCAGCCGGAAGGAACCGCTACATTGGACACCTGATCTCGATTCCGACAAAATCCTTTAAAAACATGAGAGTCGGACTCGACTGCTCCAACGGAAGTGCCTCTTCCGTAGCCAAGAGCGTGTTTGATGCCATCGGCGCCAAGACATATGTGATCCACAACGAGCCGGACGGAACAAACATCAACTGCGGCTGTGGTTCCACCCACATCGAAGAGCTTCAGAAATATGTAAGAGAGAAACACCTCGACGTCGGATTTGCCTACGACGGAGACGCAGACCGCTGCATCGCTGTCGATGAGCTGGGAAATGTGGTAGACGGAGACCTGATCATGTATGTCTGCGGTAAATACTTAAAAGAAAAAGGCCAGTTAAACGGAGATACGATTGTGACCACGATCATGTCAAACCTCGGTCTTTACAAAGCGTGTGACCGCGCCGGTATCCGGTATGAGAAGACGGCAGTCGGCGACAAATACGTGTGCGAGAACATGATGGCAAACGGCTATTCTCTCGGCGGAGAGCAGTCCGGCCACATCATTTTCAGCAAGCACGCGACGACCGGTGACGGAATCCTGACCTCCCTGATGGTGATGGAAGTGCTGATAGATAAGAAACTCCCGCTCAGCACCCTGACAGCCGAGGTAGTGATTTACCCGCAGCTCTTAAAGAATGTCCGCGTGGCAAACAAAGCAGCTGCAAAGGCCAACCCGGCAGTACAGAAAGCAGTAGAAGACGTAGCAGAGGCCCTGGGCGATGACGGACGCATCCTCGTAAGAGAGAGCGGCACCGAGCCGGTGATCCGTGTCATGGTGGAAGCACCGGACGACGCAACGTGTGCAAAATACGTAGACCAGGTTGTTTCTGTGATGCATAAAGAAGGACTTGTGACAGAATGAAAAAAAGACTGGTAATCTTTTTTCTGGCGGCGGCAATGGTGCTTGGCGGCTGTGAAAATAAAAATTCAAAGCTTTATAAAAAGGGCATCGAGGCGCTCGAACAGAAGGACTACGTAACGTCGATTGCGATGCTGGAGGGAGCCGTAAAGGCAGGCGACCGACTGGCGGAGAGCTACCGGTCGCTCGGCATCGCTTATCTGAAAAGCCAGGAGTATGACAAGGCAAAAGAGGCTTTCAAGAGCAGTCTTTCGAGCATGAAGCACAAAGACGCGGAGTTTTCGCGCGATGTCATGTATTACGAGGCGGAAACCTGCGTACAGGCCGGAGATCTGGATGGAGCCATTGAGATCTGCACCAATATTCAGGAAGAAAAGGCCGATGCCGATGCGCTGTTCCTTAGGGGACGCGCGTACTTCCTGCAGAAGAATTACGAGCAGGCGAAGGTGGATTTTGATGCGGCAGTGGAGACGAAGGAGAGCTATCAGCTCTGCCTTGACATTTACGAGCTGTATCAGGAGAGCAGCATGAAAGCGGACGGAGACCGTTACCTCGAAGCGGCAGTGAAGATTGAGCCGAAAACGACCGAGGATTATTATAACATCGGCTGTGCATACTACTATCTGGAGGAGCAGGACGAGGCGGTCAAAGCGTTCTCGAAGGCAATGAAGGACGGCAGCAGCGCGGCGATGGAAATGCTCGGCGAGGTTTACCTTTCCAATGGTCAGAACGACGAGGCGAAAGCACTGTTTTCTTCGTATCTTTCGACAGATGGCTTTGCGGCGGCAGCAAACAACGGGCTGGCGCTCTGCGCACTTGCGGAAAACGACACGGACAGTGCACTCTCGTATATCGAGGAAGGACTCAAAACGGCAGAGGATTCCGACCGGGAAAATCTGCTGTTCAACCAGATTGTATCCTATGAAAAACGGGCGGATTTTGATACCGCGAAGTCGCTGATGGCGGATTTTCTGGCAGCATACCCGGAAAACACCGCGGCGCAGCGGGAAAATACGTTTCTCCAGAACCGATAACAGACGGAGGAAGTTGGATTGTTTGATTTAAGAGAAGAACAGGAGCGCGTGATTCTGGTCGGCGTACAGGAAAACGGCGGCGCAAACGCAGAAGAATCGCTCGACGAGCTGGCGGAACTGGCCAGCACCGCCGGTGCGAAGGTGGAGGGCCGCCTGGTGCAGGTGCGGGAGGCCATTCATCCGGGAACGTACATCGGAAAAGGAAAATTAGAGGAATTGAAAATTCTGGTGCGCGCCTGCGATGCGACGGGCATCATCTGCGACGATGAGCTCTCCTCGATCCAGTTAAAAGGGCTGGAGGAAGCACTGGAATGCAAGATCATGGACCGTACGCTTTTGATCCTGGATATCTTTGCGGCGCGCGCCGTGAGCAGCGAGGGTAAAATCCAGGTTGAGCTGGCCCAGTTAAAGTACCGTGCGTCCCGACTTTCCGGCCTTGGCACATCGCTTTCCCGTCTCGGCGGCGGAATCGGTACGAGAGGACCGGGAGAGAAAAAGCTGGAAACCGACCGGCGCCTGATCCGCACGCGTATTACGCAGTTAAAACGTGAGCTTGAGGAAGTACGCCAGCACAGAGAGCTCCTTCGTGAAGGCAGAAAACGTTCCAAAATCCCGGTAGCGGCGCTCGTAGGCTATACGTCAGCGGGAAAGAGCAGTCTTTTAAATGCACTGACAGGATCGGAAATTCTGGCAGATGCAATGCTGTTTTCCACGCTGGATACGACGACGCGGTCACTGACCCTTCCGGATGGACAGGAAATCCTGCTGACCGATACGGTTGGATTTATCAATAAGCTGCCACATCATCTGATCGATGCATTCCGCAGTACGCTGGAGGAAGCACGGTATGCCGACTATATTCTCCACGTTGTGGATACGTCAAATCCGCAGATGGAGCTGCAGATGCAGATCGTGTACGATACGCTGCGGGAACTGAAAGTTGAGGACAAAAAGATCGCCACCCTGCTGAACAAGCAGGATAAGCTTCTTGCCCCGGTGGTTGTAAAAGATTTCCGGGCAGACGCGAGCCTTGCGGTCTCTGCCAAAACAGGACAGGGACTCGAAGACCTCAAAAATTTACTCTCCTCGTGGATGATGGAGGGAAAAATCTATATCGAGCGCCTCTATCCGTACGATAAGGCGGGAACGATTTCACTGATCCGCGGATACGGAATTCTGCTCGAAGAAGAATATCTGCCGGAAGGCATCCGCGTAAAAGCCTATGTACCGAAGGATATCTATCCGAGGGTATAGAGGTATGGCAAGCGGGCTTAAAAACGGCAGTACATCCCTTTAAGCGCCGTACAGCGCCGAAAAATGGAAGGGACAGAATACAAGTAAAAGTACCATATCTAGTGATGTTAGAAAATTTTACACTAGATATGGTACTTTTTACTATTGACGGGAGAAACATGCTCTGCTATCATATGGTTCAGACACTGCAAAGAGTGGAACCTTAAAAAGGCCTTGCAGAAACGGTTGAATTAACAGGAGGGATTCCATGTTTCAGGTAGAAAAGAGAGACGGAACGATTGCAGAGTTCCAGATGAAAAAGATTACCGATGCGATTGGAAAAGCATTCGGCGCAAAAGATATGCAGTTCAGCGATGACATGCTTCAGATGCTGGCACTGCGCGTAACAGCGGACTTTCAGTCCAAGATCAAAGACGGAAAAATTTCAGTGGAGGCAATTCAGGACAGCGTGGAGAACGTGCTGATCCAGTGCGGCTACGCAGAAGTGGCAAAAGCTTACATTCTGTACCGCAAGCAGAGGGAAAAAATCCGCAACATGAAATCGACGATCGTAGACTACAAAGAGATCGTGGACAGCTACGTAAAAGTAGAGGACTGGCGTGTCAAAGAGAACTCGACCGTAACGTATTCTGTCGGCGGTCTGATCTTAAGCAATTCCGGCGCGATCACAGCCAACTACTGGTTATCAGAGATTTATGATGACGAGATCGCCGAGGCACACCGCAACGCGGATATTCACATCCACGACCTGTCGATGCTGACCGGCTACTGTGCAGGATGGTCGTTAAAACAGCTCATCAAAGAAGGACTTGGCGGCATCAACGGAAAGATTACTTCTTCTCCGGCAAGACATCTTTCGGTTCTGTGCAACCAGATGGTCAACTTCCTCGGCATTATGCAGAACGAGTGGGCAGGTGCGCAGGCATTTTCTTCATTTGATACGTATCTGGCGCCGTTCGTCAAAGTGGACAACTTAAGCTACGGCGAAGTGAAGAAGTGCATCGAGGCGTTTATCTACGGCGTCAACACACCGAGCCGCTGGGGAAGCCAGGCACCGTTCTCCAACATCACACTCGACTGGACCGTACCGGATGACCTCGCGGAGCTTCCGGCGATCGTCGGCGGTAAGGAGATGGACTTCAAGTACAAAGACTGTAAAAAAGAGATGGATATGGTCAACAAAGCGTTCATCGAGACGATGATCGAGGGAGATGCCAACGGAAGAGGCTTCCAGTACCCGATCCCGACCTACTCCATCACATCCGATTTTGACTGGTCCGATACGGAGAATAACCGTCTGCTGTTCGAAATGACTGCAAAATACGGTACCCCGTACTTCTCCAACTACATCAACAGCGATATGAAACCAAGCGACGTGCGCTCCATGTGCTGCCGTCTCCGCCTGGATCTGCGTGAGCTTCGAAAGAAAACCGGCGGATTCTTCGGTTCCGGCGAGAGCACCGGATCGGTCGGCGTTGTCACCATCAATATGCCGCGTATCGCATATCAGTCCAAAGATGAGAAAGAGTTCTACCGCCGTCTCGATCATATGATGGATATTGCCGCACGTTCGTTAAAGACGAAACGTGAGGTCATTACCCGTCTCCTGGACGAGGGACTGTATCCATATACGAAACGGTACCTTGGAACGTTTGAGAACCACTTCTCAACCATCGGTCTGATCGGTATGAACGAGGCCGGCTTAAATGCCGCATGGCTCGGAAAGGGTCTGGAGGATCCGAAGACACAGCAGTTTACGAAAGAAGTTCTGAACCATATGAGAGAGCGTCTTTCTGATTACCAGGAGGAGTACGGCGATCTGTACAACCTTGAGGCAACTCCGGCGGAGTCGACCGCATACCGTCTGGCAAAACACGACCGTGCAAAATGGCCGGATATCAAGACCGCAGGCCATGAGGGAGATACCCCGTACTACACCAACAGCTCCCATCTGCCGGTGGACTATACCGAGGATATTTTCTCTGCGCTTGATATTCAGGATGATCTGCAGACGCTGTACACCTCGGGAACTGTATTCCATGCGTTCCTTGGCGAAAAACTGCCGGACTGGAAAGCAGCAGCTTCCCTTGTGCGGAAGATTGCAGAGAACTACAAACTGCCGTACTACACGCTGTCCCCGACGTATTCTGTCTGTGCGAACGACGGCTATCTCGCCGGCGAGCATTTTACATGTCCGATCTGTGGAAAAGAGGCAGAGGTTTACAGCCGTATCACGGGATATTACCGTCCGGTCAAGAACTGGAACGACGGAAAACGCCAGGAGTACAAGAACAGAACTGTATATGATATCATCCACTCCAAATCGCCGGAGCAGAAAATGAAATCGTACGGCGCAGCAGAGAAACTGGCAGAGCAGGCCGCTGGAAAAGAAGAGCCGAAAGCCGCTGCAGCAGATAAAATCGAGGAAGACGGCATGTACCTGTTCACGACAAGCACCTGCCCGAACTGCAAAATGGCAAAAGAAATGCTCGCCGAGGAGCAGTATGAGGTGATCGACGCAGAGCGTCACCCGGATCTTGCCGCACAGTACGGCATCATGCAGGCACCGACTCTTCTCGTTGTGGAGGACGGCCAGGCGCAGAAGATTGTGAATGCTTCCAATATCCAGAAATATGTGGATGAATATCTCTCCTAAATCTGTGCGCATATAGTTGCAGGAAAGAACAAACAGAGTTATAATAGGAAAAAGTGATACCCTCGCCCGGGCATCCCGGGTGGGGGTATTATTATGGCGCTGAGCACAGCAGAAATCGGCCCGGTGGACCGGTTTCACTTACAGAAGGGAGAAAAATTATGGGATACAGCCAGGACACAATCTGTGTACAGGGAGGATGGCAGCCGAAAAACGGTGAGCCGCGTGTACTTCCGATTTACCAGAGCACAACATTCAAATATGCAACCAGCGAGGAAATGGGAAAACTGTTCGATCTGGAGGAAGAGGGATATTTCTATTCCCGTCTGCAGAACCCGACGAACGACGTCGTAGCACAGAAAATCTGCGATCTGGAGGGCGGCGTGGCAGCCATGCTCACATCTTCCGGCCAGGCGGCAACGATGCTTGCTGTTACCAACATCTGTGAGGCAGGCGACCACGTTGTCTGCGCGGCAAAGGTTTATGGAGGAACCTCCAACCTGCTCGCCGTTACCTTAAAACGATTCGGCATCGAGACTACCCTCGTGGACCAGGATGCGCCGGCAGATGAGCTGGAAAAAGCATTCCAGCCGAACACCAAAGCTGTCTTTGCCGAGACGATTTCCAACCCGGCAGGTGTTGTACTTGACATTGACAAGTTTGTTAAACTTGCACATGAGCACGGCGTTCCGATGATCTGCGACAACACCTTTGCAACCCCGATCAACTGCCGTCCGTTCGAGTTCGGTGTAGATATTGTCACCCATTCCACCACAAAATACATGGACGGCCATGCAATGGCGCTCGGCGGAGCGATTGTCGATTCCGGAAACTTCGACTGGGATGCGCATGCAGACAAATTCCCGGGCCTTACTACACCGGACGAATCGTACCACGGCGTGATTTATACGCAGAAATTCGGTAAAAAAGCGTATATCACAAAAGCAACCGCACAGCTGATGCGTGATATGGGAGCGTGCCAGTCCCCGCAGAATGCATTCCTGACGAATGTCGGTCTGGAGACCCTGCACCTGCGCGTGGAGCGTCACTGCAGAAATGCCGAGAAAGTGGCAGAGTTCCTGAAAAACCACCCGAAGGTAGCATGGGTTGAGTACGCAGGCCTTGCAGACAGCAAATACCATGCGCTGGCAGAAAAATACATGCCGAACGGAACCTGCGGCGTTCTCTGCTTCGGACCGAAGGGCGGAAGAGACGGTGCGATGCGTTTTACGAACGGCCTGAAAATGGTAGCAATTGTAACACACGTTGCCGATGCAAGAAGCTGCGTTCTGCACCCGGCAAGCCATACCCACCGCCAGCTGAACGATCAGCAGCTCATCGAAGCCGGTGTTCTGCCGGATCTGATCCGTCTGTCGGTCGGCATTGAGGATGTGAACGATATCATTGCAGACCTTGATCAGGCGCTTGCGAACGTATAAAGATACAAAAAACAGGATGTGAAAAGGAGCGTATTGGTAAAATGGAAGAAATGGCAAAGAAACGCGTAAAAGATTCTGAGACAGAGCAGTCGTATCTTCTGATGCACCGCCATATCAACGGCTATGGCCGTCTGTTCGGCGGCCAGCTGGTCGCGTGGATCGATGAGCTTGCCGGTCTGGTGGGACGCCGCCACTGCGGCCACGAAATCACCACCGCGTGCATCGACAATCTGAACTTCAAGCATCCTGCTTTTCTGAACGACACCGTCGTACTGGTCGGAAGAGTGACGTATGTCGGACGCACCTCAATGGAGGTGCGCGTCGACACGTACGTGGAAGAGCTTGCGACCGGCATTCGGAAAATGATCAACCGTGCCTACGTGGTGATGGTGGCCATCGACGAGAACGGCCGCGCACTTCCCGTCCCGGGCCTGATTCTGGAATCCCCGGAGCAGGAGGCCGAGTGGGAGGGCGGAAAACGCCGCTATGAACTGCGAAAAGAGCGTCACAGAGAGGGGTTCTAAGTTGACGTTCACCCACACATTTGCAGAATCCACCGGGGCGTTTACCGGAGCTGTCTTCGTGCATTCTGAAAATTTCATTTAAAAAAATCCCGCCGTGTCCCTTGACAGGCGGGATTTTCCATGTTAAGGTAAAGGCAGTTATACGACTGACGGAAGTGGAAATGACCACAGGGAGTATAGCGTGAGAAGAGGCCGACCGTCTGGGCAGAAGAATGCTTGGGGGAGTGGGTCTGTTTTTTTATCCAAAAACAGAAAATCCCATTCCAGCCACCTTGAAAAGGAGATCAGAAGATGAAAAAAGTATCACTGGAACAGGAATTAAAAGGAAATGCATATCCAGGAAGAGGAATTGTGATCGGCAGATCCAAAGACGGCACAAAAGCCGTTGCCGGATACTTTATTATGGGCAGAAGCCAGAACAGCCGCAACCGTGTCTTTGTTGAGGAGGGTGAGGGAATCCGCACACAGGCGTTTGATCCGTCGAAGCTGGAAGATCCGAGCCTGATCATCTACGCACCAGTACGCGTTCTGGGAAATGATACGATCGTAACAAACGGAGACCAGACCGATACCGTATACGAAGGATTGGAGCAGGGAAAAACGTTTGAGGTATCCCTTCGAAGCAGAGAGTTTGAGCCGGATGCACCGAACTACACTCCTCGTATTTCCGGTGTGATGCACGTAGAGAACGGAACGTACGGCTACCAGATGTCGATCTTAAAGAGCAATAACGGCGATCCGTCCCAGTGCAACCGCTACACCTTCTCCTATGATAACTGTGTAGCAGGGGAAGGCCATTTCATCCACACCTACATGCACGACGGCAATCCGCTGCCAAGCTTTGAGGGTGAGCCAAAACTGGTCGAGATTCCGGATGACATCGATGCTTTCACCGAACTGCTCTGGAGCAGCTTAAACGAGGACAACAAGGTGTCCCTCTTCACACGCTATATCGACATTGCAACCGGCAAGTATGAGACAAGAATCGTGAATAAAAATAAATAAGAAATCGAGTGTTTTGCGAAAGGAGAAAATCATGAAAGAATTAGCGTTAAAATACGGATGCAACCCGAACCAGAAACCTTCCAGAATTTACATGGATGATGACAGAGATCTTCCGATCGAAGTATTAAGCGGCCGTCCGGGCTATATCAATTTTCTGGATGCCTTCAATGGCTGGCAGCTGGTACGTGAGCTGAAAGCAGCCACCGGTCTTCCGGCAGCAACTTCCTTCAAGCACGTTTCCCCGGCAGGTGCAGCCGTAGGTCTTCCGCTGGACGAGATCCTGCGTAAAATTTACTGGGTAGACGATATGGGAGAGCTTTCTCCGTTAGCATGCGCTTATGCAAGAGCCAGAGGCGCAGACCGTATGTCTTCTTTCGGCGACTTTATCGCACTTTCTGATGTCTGCGACAAAGACACCGCATCCCTGATCAAACGCGAGGTTTCTGACGGTGTCATCGCTCCGGGATTTACCGATGAAGCACTGGAAATCCTGAAAGCAAAGAAAAAAGGTAACTACTGCGTCATCAAAATCGATGAGAATTACCGTCCGGCTCCGCTCGAGCACAAACAGGTCTTCGGCATTACCTTTGAGCAGGGCCGCCAGGAGCTGCCGATCGACGATGAGCTGCTCTCCAACGTGGTAACCGAGAACAAAGAGATTCCGGAAGCAGCAAAACGCGATCTGAAGATTGCACTGATTACCTTAAAATATACCCAGTCCAACTCCGTATGCTTCGTCAAAGACGGTCAGGCCATCGGTGTCGGTGCAGGCCAGCAGTCCCGTGTGCACTGCACCCGTCTTGCCGGACAGAAAGCCGACAACTGGTTCCTGCGTCAGTGCCCGAAGGTGCTGGATCTGCAGTTTGTAGACGGCATCCGCCGCGCAGACCGTGACAATGCGATCGACGTTTACATCGGCGAGGAGTACATGGATGTTCTCGCAGACGGCGCATGGGAGAAGATCTTCAAAGTAAAACCGGAAGTCTTCACAAGAGAAGAGAAACGTGCATGGCTCGACCAGATGAAGGGCGTAACCTTAGGTTCCGATGCCTTCTTCCCGTTCAGCGACAACATCGAGCGCGCACACAAGAGCGGCGTCCAGTACATCGCAGAGCCGGGCGGATCAGTCCGTGATGATGCTGTGATCGAGTGCTGCAACAAGTACAACATGGCAATGGCGTTTACGGGAATCCGTCTGTTCCATCACTAAAAAGAAATGCGTTTTATATTTATATAAGAAGAAAGAATCCGGTCTCTGGGCGGCCGGATTCTTTCTTTTTTTCGCACATGTATCATCAAAGAGAGAGTAGCACTTTCTGAAGAATAAAAAATAAGCAGGAAGAGGGCGGTACCGCCCTTTTTCTGTCGAAAACCCCTGTTCTTTTTCGGAAAAGTGTGATAAAATACCCCATGGGCGTATCTTTTGCCCGCTGCAAAAAGGAGGATGAGGAATATGCGGCAGATGGAATTTAAAATGGAGCGACAGGGACTTCTCGAGGAAGGCCAGGAAGTCAACGTGACAGAAAGCGCACTGCCTACCTCCTATTATTATACGATTACCCCGGCAGTGGCCATGAGCAGGAATTATCAGGCGTATGAGAGGCTGCAGTCCCGGAAGGGAATCGTAAAAGAAGTAAAAGAGACACCGAGAGGATTCTATACGGTAGTGGAGTTTGATGAAGATGAGCCGACCTGACGAGAACAAAAATGAGCACCCGGTGGTGCATCCGATTCCGCCGGTTTACCGCGCCGATTCCCGGATTCTGATTCTCGGCAGTTTTCCGTCCGTAAAATCCAGGGAGACCGGATTTTTTTACGGCCATCCGCAGAACCGTTTCTGGAAAGTGACGGCAGCCGTGTGCGGGGAAGAGGTGCCGCAGACCGTGGAAGAGAAGAAGGCGTTTCTGCTCCGGAATCATATCGCTGTCTGGGATGTGATCGCGTCCTGCGTCATCACAGGCTCGAGCGATGCGAGCATCCGCGATGTTGTGCCGAATCCGCTGCAGGACATTCTGGAATGCGCCGATATCCGGCAGATTTACTGCAACGGGGCGACCGCGTGGAAGTATTACCGGAAGTACCAGGAGAAGCAGCTGGGACGGGAAGCGGTTCGCCTTCCGTCGACGAGTCCCGCGAACGCCGCATGGTCTGTGGAGCGGCTGCTTGGCGAGTGGAGCCAGTGCGGAGAAGTCTTACGAAACGGAGAGTGACAGGATGAAAAAAGAGTACGAGACCGTCTGGGAGATTTTTAATGAGTGTGCCAATAATCAGATGCGGGACGTCTTTTTCGACGAGATCGAGACGGATGACCCGGAGGCGTATATCCGTCAGAAATTTCCGGACAAAAACTTAAAATATGAAAAAACGGTGGAAGCGGACGGATCTCTGGTCTTTGACATTGAGACCTCCGGCATCCGCCAGCGGTTTACGTTTACAGAAATCTGAATCGCGCAGAAAATACCAGAAAAGCGGAGAAAAAAACGATGAGTGAAGAAAAACACACGCATGTGCATGTGCTGGAAGACGGCACCGTGATCGAGCATTCCCACGATCACGCCCACGGGCACCATCATACAAATACAAAAGCAGTCTTAAACCGCCTCTCCCGCGCGATCGGACACATGGAGTCGATCAAGCGGATGGTAGAGGAAGGCCGGGACTGCGCTGAGGTTCTGATCCAGCTGTCTGCCGTGAAGGCGGCCATCAACAACACAGGAAAAATTATCCTGGAGGATCACATTGAACATTGCATCGTCGATGCAGTCGAGCATGGGGACACAAAAGCGATTGAGGAGCTGAATAAGGCGATCGACCGCTTTGTCAAATAAGCAAGAAAAACAAGAAAAGAGGAAAGAAACATGGCAAAAGAATGCAGCAATTCGAGCTGTTCCAAAGAAAGCTGCGAAGGATGTCCAAGCAAAGCAGGACAGGGCAAACCGGATTTTCATATTGATCTGAATGCCGATTCTTCGATCAAACATGTCATTGGCGTTGTCAGCGGCAAGGGCGGTGTTGGTAAATCCATGGTAACCGCATCTCTGGCAAACCAGAAAGCAAAAGAGGGCTACAAGGTTGGTATCCTCGATGCCGATATCACAGGACCGTCCATCCCGAAAATGTATGGCCTGAAAGGACCTGCAAACGTAGATGACAAGGGCGTTTACCCGGCAGTTGCAGCAAACGGCGTAAAGGTAATGTCCATCAACCTCCTGCTTCCGGGCGAGGAAGAGCCGGTCATCTGGAGAGGACCTGTCATCGCAGGAACCGTAAAACAGTTCTGGACCGATGTCATCTGGGGCGACCTGGACTATCTCTTCGTCGATATGCCGCCAGGAACCGGTGATGTTCCGCTGACCGTTTTCCAGTCTCTTCCGGTAGACGGCGTAGTGATCGTATCTTCCCCGCAGGATCTGGTGCGCATGATCGTCATGAAAGCCTACAAGATGGCACAGATGATGAGCGTTCCGGTGCTCGGTATCGTAGAGAACTACAGCTACCTCGTATGTCCGGACTGCGGCAAAAAGCTGTCCATTTTCGGCGAAAGCCACATCGACGAGATCGCAGCCGAGATCGGCGTGCCGGTTCTCGGCAAAATGCCGATTCATCCGGAGTTTGCCGAGCTGGTGGACGAAGGAAGATTTGCAGAAGTGGATAACACCGATATTGCAAAGATCAACATCTAATCATTAAATATAGAAGCAAGTAATGGCATGAAAAACTCGTTTTTCCTTGATTTTACAAGGAAAAGCGGGTTTTTTTGACAAGATTTTTACGTTTCTTTTGGCAAAAACTATTTTATTTTAAACGGATTTTGTGTAACCGGTTACACACGACTGCGCAAATGAGACAAAAAGCGACAAATATGAAGGGTTAATGAGAAAAACTTGCATAAAAAACATGCATAATATGGCAAAAACAAGGAAATAAATTCAATATTGACATTTAAAGAGAAAAAGTGCATAATCTACCTCAACGATAGGAAAACAAACAGCTATTGATTAAGAAAGAGGTGAATCGTATGTCACACTGCGTAGTAAGACTCAATGGAACTGAGGAAGTAGAGGAGTTTGTAAAAGCAGCTTCCAAATGTGATTTTGATATTGACATTTTTTACAACCGCGTTATTATTGATGCAAAATCCATTCTTGCATCCTCAGCATGGATCTGAACCGTGATCTCACCGTACACTGCTATGGTGACAGTCCGGCATTCAATAAAACCCTGCAGAAATTTGCTGTAGCATAAATTTTATTAAGGGAAACGAAAAAAATTCAGCCTGCGCCGCCAGCGAGAGTAGAGACAGAATTTGCGCAGGGGACTTTCTGAAGAAAAACTAATCACACGAGACACATAACTTCAGAGAGAAAAAAGGAGACTGTTGCGGCAGTCTCCTTTTTTCTGTATAATGATAACTATTCAGAGCCATGCGAAATTCCAGAAAAGGACACGAATCATGCTTGCATGAATGAGCGTTCTTTTCTGGAATTTCATATGGCGAGAAGCCACATCGAGATGCAGCGCAGCGGAATCGAGATGGGGCTCTGAATAGTCTGGTTAGAAAAGGAGCGGGCTAGTGGAAGAGAAGAAGAAAGAGATCCGGATTTCCGTGCGGAATCTGGTGGAGTTTATTCTGCGCAGCGGGGATCTGGACAACTCGTCGGGAGGTTTCGGCGAGCGCGATGCCATGCAGGCGGGAACGCGGGTGCATCAGCAGATTCAGAAAAAACGGGGCGCCGATTACCGTGCGGAGGTTCCGCTGGTTCACGAAAAAGAATATGAGCATTTCATCCTGCGCGTCGAGGGAAGAGCAGACGGCATGTACGAGGACGGAACCACGACCGTGATCGAGGAGATCAAGGGAACGTACCGTGACCTCGAAACGATGGAAGAGCCGGTTCCGGTACATCTGGCACAGGCGAAGTGCTACGCTTACATCTACGGCTTTCAGAACCGCAAAGAGGAGATGGGCGTGCTGATGACGTACACCCTGCTCTCCTCCGAGGAGGAAGGCCTTCTGCGCCCGCTCACCAAAGAAGAGGTAAAGCCGGAGCACTCCAACTGGCGCATCCGCCATTTTCTGCAGACGTACAAGCTCCCGGAACTGGAGCAGTGGTTCGATGAGCTACTCGACGCCTGGTTTATCTGGGCGGAATTCCAGTACCAGTGGCAGAAAGCGCGAGATGCCTCAATGCAGCACCTCGAATTCCCCTTCCCGTACCGGAAAGGCCAGCGGGAACTGGTGAGCGGCGTCTACCGTACCATTCTGCGGAAAAAAGAACTCTTCGTCCAGGCGCCGACCGGCATCGGAAAAACAATGTCCACGGTCTTTCCGGCCATCCGCGCGATCGGAGAGGGCTGCGGCGACCGTCTTTTTTATCTGACTGCGAAAACCATCACCCGTACCGTGGCAGAGGAGGCGGTCTCCATTCTAAAAGAGAAGGGACTGCAGTTCAAAGCAATCACGCTGACCGCAAAAGAAAAAATGTGCATCCTCGATGAGCCCGAATGCGATCCGATCCACTGCCCGCGCGCGAAAGGCCATTTTGACCGGATCAACGCGGCGGTGTACGAGATGCTGACGGAATGCGATTCCTACACAAGAGAGGAAGTCCTGCGCCAGGCGGAAAAATGGAACGTCTGCCCGCACGAGTTCCAGTTTGATGTGGCTTCGTGGGTGGACGGCGTGATCTGCGATTACAACTATGCGTTTGATCCGACCTCGAAATAAAACGCTTTTTCGCAGAAGGAACGAAGGGTGATTACATCTTTCTGATCGACGAGGCGCACAACCTGGTCGAGCGGGGCCGCGATATGTTCAGTGCCACGCTCGTCAAAGAGGAGATTTTAAAGGTCCGCCAGCTCCTCCGCCCGTATGCACCGGGCAAAAAGCTCGAGAAGGCGCTGAATCGCTGCAATCACCAGATGCTCGTCTACAAAAGAGAGTGCGATTCCTGCACGGAGCTGGAAAGCGTATCGACGTTTCTTATGATGGTCAATCAGCTGCTGGAAGAACTGGCGGGCTGGCTGGAAGCGCATAAGACAAGCGAAATCCGGAAGCAGGTTCTGGAATTTTACTTTAACTTGCGAAATTTTTCCGAGATTTACAATTTAGTGGATGAAAATTATCTGATCTACACGAGTTATCTCGATAACGGCGATTTTGCACTGCGCCTGTTCTGCGTCAACCCGGCGGAGAATCTGCAGCAGTGTATCAACCAGGGGCGGTCGGCCGTCTTCTTTTCCGCGACGCTGCTGCCGGTGCAGTATTATAAGAAGATGTTCAGCACGAATACGGACGATTACGCGATTTACGTGGAGTCCCCGTTTGATCCCGCGAAGCGGTGTCTGGCGATCGGAAGCGAGGTCAGCACGAAGTATCAGCGGAGAAACCGCGCAGAGTTTGAGAAGATCGCTGCCTATCTGAATGAGATGATCCAGAGCCGGAAGGGCAACTATATGGCGTTCTTCCCGTCATACCGCCTGATGCAGGATGTCTATGCGGTCTATGAGGAACTGTATGCAGATGAAAACGTGACCTGCCTGATCCAGGAGTCGGCGATGCGGGAGCAGGAGAGAGAAGCGTTTCTGGAAGCGTTTGCGAAAGACAACGAGAAAACGCTGGTGGGATTCTGTATCATGGGAGGCATTTTCTCGGAGGGAATTGATCTGGACGGGGAAAAGCTGATCGGCGCGGCCGTTGTGGGAGCCGGAATCCCGCAGGTGGGGCCGGAGAGAGAACTTTTAAAGCAATATTTTGACCGCAGCGGAGAGAACGGTTTCGACTACGCGTACCGCTATCCCGGCATGAATAAAGTATTGCAGGCGGCAGGGCGCGTGATCCGTACGACGGAGGACACGGGTGTGATTCTGTTGCTCGACGAGCGGTTCCGAAACCGGGAGTACCGCGAGCTGTTCCCAAGAGAATGGGAGGACTGCCGGATTGTGCAGCGCAGCAGCCTCCCGGAGGTAATCCATTCGTTTTGGGAGAGGGTGGATTGTGAGAGCGGATCAAAAGCCGGGCAGCAGGAAATGAAATCTCGGTGCAGCGCTGAACGTTACGTGTGATCCGCGCGGTTCCGGTATTCGCTCGGCGAGCAGCCCATCTGCTGCCGGAAAATTTTAGAAAAATAGGCAGGACTGGAAAATCCGGTCTGTTCCGCTACGGAAGTGATACTGGCCTGGCGCTCGAGAAGGAGCGGCAGGCTTTTTTCAATACGGTAATCGAGAAGATAGTCAAACAGGGATTCGTTCATGCATTTCTTGAAAAAACGGCAGCATTCACTGCGGCAGATGTGGATCTGTGCGGCGAGATCCTCGAGCGTCAGATGCTCCATATAATGGCGGTGGATGTAGTCGAGCAGAATGCGGAGCCGCTCAACATCACGCGCTGCCGCCGTGTTCTGGGATTCACCGGAAAACGATGCGTGGCGGTAAATCTCAATCCAGATCGACAGCAGAAGCTCCTGGATTTCCATCTCAAACGCGGACGGCTGTGAAAGCGAGAGGTCGTAGATGCGGTGCATACAGGCAAGTACCTGGTTCTGCCAGTCGATCTCCGGCGAAAAGACGATGGAGGCGAGCTGCATATCCGTCAGCACCGGTTCGACGTAGCGCGTCTGGATCACACTGTTTGAAAAACCATAGAGAAAGCGCGGGGCGAACGTGGTTGAAATATAGACGCAGTCCATCCCGTCGATCATGTGGCCGCTGTGAAGCGCATTCGTGTTGCAGAAAATGCCGTCCCCTTCTTTTAAGACATACGATTTGCCGTTGACCTGATATCCGATCTGTCCCGAGAGGACAAACGTCAGCTCAATTTCCGGGTGCCAGTGCCAGGAAAAGGAGCCGCGCTCGTAGCGGGAGAGCTGTTCGTAACTGATGTTGACAGGAAATTCATAGCTGCCGTGGGCCTTCAGCTCACGGTTTTCTTTATCCATGCGGATCTGCATGAAACGTACCTCCAATCCATAAAATCCATTAAAAATCATACGATAAGTAAAGTATGCGGCAAAAAGGGAAAAAAAACAAGAAAAAATCGAAGATCACCTCAATATAATTATCGTTTGCCCCAATATTGTTGTTGCAGATGGGCGTACGGCTCACTATAATGATACTTAAGAAGATAAGAAAAAACACACAAACACACAATACACACACAACACACAAAACGAAACCATGAAAACAACACACCAAAAAGAAAAGGAGACAACAAAATGAAACAGCAGGTACTGGATTGTTTTGCAAAACTGTTCGGGGGAGAGGGCGACATCCGCACCTACTTCGCACCTGGACGTGTGAACCTGATCGGTGAGCACACCGATTACAACGGAGGCCACGTATTTCCATGCGCACTGACCATCGGAACCTACATGGCAGCAAGAAAACGTGACGACAGAAAGCTTCGTTTTTACTCTATGAACTTTGAAAAACTCGGCGTGGTAGAATCTTCTCTCGATGAATTCCTGATGGGAAAAGAAGGCAACTGGACCGCATATCCGAAGGGAATGATGTGGCATTTTGCCAGAAGGGCTTCCCGGTAGAGCAGGGCTTCGATATCGTGCTCTACGGAAACATTCCGAACGGCTCCGGCCTTTCCTCTTCCGCATCCGTTGAGACCGTAACCGGCGTAATGCTGCGTGACATGTTCGGCTACGACACCATCTCCATGATCGACATCGCTCTGTACGGCCAGTTCTCCGAGAACAACTACAACGGCGTCAACTGCGGTATCATGGATCAGTTCGCCATCGCCATGGGCAAAAAGGACTGTGCGATCTTTCTTGACACCAGCGATCTGAAATATGAGTACGCACCGGTTAAACTGGAAGGCGCAAGAATTGTCATCTCCTGCAGCAACAAGAAACGCGGCCTTGGCGACTCCAAATACAACGAGCGCCGCAGCGAGTGCGAGACTGCTCTGGCTGAGATTCAGAAAGTCAAAGACATCAAGAGCCTTGGCGAGCTGACCGAGGAAGAGTTTGAGGCAGTGAAAGATGCCATCAAAGATCCGGTCCGCCAGAAACGTGCAAAACATGCTGTTTACGAGAACCAGAGAACCGTTCAGGCCGTTGCAGCTTTAAAGGCAAACGACATCGCAAAATTCGGCGAGCTGATGAACGCATCCCACGTTTCCCTGCGTGATGACTATGAGGTAACCGGCATCGAGCTGGATACTCTTGTGGAAGAAGCATGGAACTGCCCGGGTGTCATCGGATCCCGTATGACAGGCGCAGGCTTCGGCGGATGCACCGTCAGCATCGTAAAAACAGAAGATATTGACAACTTCATCGCAAAAGTAGGCGCAGCTTACAAAGAAAAAATCGGCTATGCCGCAGACTTCTATGTCGTAGACATCGGAGACGGCGCAGGCGTATTAAAATAAGAAATAAAAAAGCTGGATCGGCAGCAGGGAGGAAGCTACAGTGATTAACGAGAGTATTGCAAAACTGGTAAAATATGGAGAAAATGCCGGTCTTGTTTCGGGACTGGATAAAATCTATGCGACAAACCGGATTCTGGAAGTCATGCAGATTTCCGATTACGAAGAGCCGGAGCAGATTCCGGAGACCCCGGATCTGGAAGAGACTTTAAATGAACTGCTTGATGATGCAGCTAAGCGCGGTCTTCTCGAACACAACAGCGTCGTTTACCGCGATCTGTTCGATACGAAACTGATGGACTGCCTGATGCCGCGCCCGGGAGAGGTGGTAAAGAAGTTTGAGGAACTCTATGCGAAGAGCCCGCAGGAGGCAACCGATTACTTCTACAAACTGAGCCAGGATTCCAACTACATCCGCAGATACCGCATCGCAAAGGATATCCGCTGGAGCGTACCGAGTGCCTACGGCGATATCGATATCTCGATCAACCTCTCCAAACCGGAGAAGGACCCGAAGGCGATCGCGGCTGCAAAACTGGCAAAACAGAGCGGTTATCCGAAATGCCTGCTCTGCAAGGAGAATGTGGGCTATGCGGGACGCGTCAACCACCCGGCGCGCCAGAACCACCGCATCATTCCGCTGACGATCAATCAGACGGAGTGGGGATTCCAGTACTCGCCATATGTGTATTACAATGAGCACTGCATCGTGTTCAATTTCCAGCATAACCCGATGAAGATCGAGCGCGCGACCTTTGTGAAGCTGTTTGACTTTATCAAGCTGTTTCCGCACTACTTCATCGGTTCCAATGCGGATCTGCCGATCGTGGGAGGCTCCATTTTAAGCCACGATCATTACCAGGGCGGCCACTATACCTTCGCAATGGCGAAAGCGCCGATCGAGCGCCATTTTACCATCAAAGGATACGAGGATGTGGAAACCGGCATCGTCAAATGGCCGCTGTCCGTCATCCGGATCCGCCACAAAGATGAGAAACGGCTGATCGATCTGGCAGAGCATATTCTGAACTGCTGGAGAGGTTACACGGATGAGGATGCGTTTGTATTCGCCGAGACTGACGGAGAGCCGCACAACACGATCACGCCGATCGCAAGAAAAGTGGGCGATACGTTCGAACTCGATCTGGCACTGCGCAACAACATCACGACGGACGAATGCCCGCTCGGTGTTTACCATCCGCATGCACAGTATCATCACATCAAAAAAGAGAACATCGGCCTTATTGAGGTTATGGGACTTGCGATTCTGCCGGCGCGCTTAAAAGATGAGCTGGAAGAGCTTTCCAAATGCCTCGTAGAGGGAAAAGATGTCCGCGCTGTCGCAGAGCTGGAGAAACATGCCGACTGGGTAGACGAATTCCTGCCGCGCCATCCGGAGCTGAACAGCGAAAATGTGATGGATATCCTGAAAGAGGAAGTCGGAAAAGTCTTTGTCGGCGTACTCGAGGATGCCGGCGTTTACAAGTGCACCGAGGAAGGCAGAAGTGCATTTGCAAAATTCATGGAAACGTTGTAGAATAAACTAAATGTTTCAATTAACCCGCTGCGGCAAAAAACAGCAGCGAAGGAAAACATGGAGGATACCAAAATGAAAATCTTAGTTACTGGCGGTGCAGGCTATATTGGAAGCCACACCTGTGTGGAACTGCTGAACGCAGGCTATGACGTTGTTGTCATGGACAACCTTTACAATGCAAGCGAGAAAGCCATCGAGCGTGTAGAACAGATTACCGGAAAGAAAGTAACCTTCTACAAAACCGATATGCTGGACCGCGAAGGCGTAAAGAAAATTTTCGACAACGAGAAAATTGACGCTGTCATCCATTTCGCAGGCTTAAAAGCAGTCGGCGAGTCCGTACATAAACCGATTGAATATTATCACAACAACATGACCGGAACCCTGATTCTCTGCGATGAGATGAGAAACCACGGCGTAAAGAACATCATCTTCAGTTCTTCTGCAACCGTATACGGCAATCCGGCACAGATTCCGATCACCGAGGAGTGCCCGAAGGGAACCCCGACCAACCCATACGGCTGGACAAAAAGCATGCTCGAGCAGGTTCTGACCGACATCCACACCGCAGATCCAGAATGGAATGTTATCCTGCTTCGTTACTTCAACCCGATCGGAGCGCATAAGAGCGGCCTTATCGGAGAGGATCCGAAGGGCATCCCGAACAACCTGCTTCCGTATGTCGCACAGGTTGCCATCGGAAAACTCGAGTGCATCGGCGTTTTCGGTGATGACTACGATACTCCGGACGGAACTGGTGTCCGCGATTACATCCATGTTGTTGACCTGGCACGCGGCCATGTAAAAGCCATCCAGAAACTGGCTGACAACGAGGGCGTTTCCATTTACAACCTCGGAACCGGCAAAGGCTACAGCGTACTCGATGTGATCCACGCATTCGAGAAAGCATGCGGCCATCCGCTGAAATACGAAATCAAACCGCGCCGTGACGGTGATATCGCAACCTGCTACTCCAAATGCGACAAAGCAAAAGAGGAGCTTGGCTGGGAGGCTGAGTACGGCATCGAGGAGATGTGTGCCGATTCCTGGAACTGGCAGCAGAAGAATCCGAACGGATATAACGACTAATGTAATGTGAGTGTTATCTGGCGGCCCGCCGATACTTGAAAGAGTGTCGGCGGGCCGTTTTTGTATAGATAAATTCAGTCTTTTTTCACAAAGTCCGGCTTGCTAATTAAGAGGGAATCCGATATAATGTAAGAGTTAAAGTGTCCGTAAAAAAAGAGGGGCGGTTTGACATACAAGGAGGAAAAGCATGGACGATAGAAAAAATCAGAACCGGGAACCAGAAAACGGCTCCGGGGGAGGACCGAAAAACAGACAGACGATACTCATTATCCTGATCTGCCTCCTCGTCAGCCTGATGGTGATGGGACTTCTGAACAATGCCCTTGGGGGAATTACTTCCGAGGATCTTGACTATAGCAAATTCCTGGATATGGTAAACAACGATGAAGTGCAGGAAGTTGTCTTGAAATCGGGAACACTGACCGTAACGCCGAAAGACCAGAAATCGGAGGGAATCACCTATCAGGTAACGATGATGGGAGATGAGCAGGAGCTGGTCGATCTGTTACAGGAGAAAGGCATTACGTACCACAAAGATCCGCCGGATTCTACCGGAACGATCATTTACACATTGCTGACCGTCATTCTGCCGGTTGTAATGCTTGTCGCTGTCATGGTATGGGTGATGCGCAGCATGAACAAAGGCGGCGGAGTCATGGGCGTAGGAAAGAGCAGAGCAAAGGCCTACGTACAGAAAGAAACCGGCGTGACATTCCGCGATGTTGCGGGACAGGACGAGGCAAAAGAATCGCTCCAGGAGGTTGTGGATTTTCTGCATAACCCTGGAAAATACACGACAATCGGTGCAAAACTTCCGAAAGGAGCGCTTCTTGTAGGCCCTCCTGGAACCGGAAAAACACTGCTTGCCAAAGCCGTAGCCGGTGAGGCGCACGTACCGTTTTTCTCGATGTCCGCTTCGGAATTTGTCGAGATGTTCGTCGGTGTCGGTGCATCGCGTGTGCGTGACCTGTTTGAGGAAGCAAAGAAAAACGCACCGTGCATCATCTTTATCGATGAGATCGATGCGATCGGAAAGAGCCGTGACAACAGCTACAACAGCAACGACGAGCGGGAGCAGACGTTAAACCAGCTCCTCGCCGAGATGGACGGATTCGACAGCTCCAAGGGTATTCTAATCCTTGCGGCCACAAACCGCCCGGAGGTTCTTGACCCGGCGCTGCTGCGTCCAGGCCGTTTTGACCGCCGGATTATCGTAGAAAGACCGGACCTGAAAGGCCGTGTGGAAATCCTGAAAGTACACGCCAAGAACGTATCGCTCGATGAGACGGTTGATCTCGACGGCATCGCACTTGCGACATCGGGAGCCGTTGGTTCTGATCTTGCAAATATGATCAACGAGGCAGCGATTCTTGCGGTCAAGAACGGAAGAAAAGCCGTTTCCCAGAAGGATCTTCTCGAGGCAGTCGAGGTTGTCCTCGTCGGAAAAGAGAAGAAGGACCGCATCTTAAGCCAGGAAGAGCGAAAGATCGTTTCCTACCACGAGGTAGGCCACGCACTTGTTACTGCACTGCAGAAGGATTCCGAGCCGGTACAGAAAATCACGATTGTGCCGCGTACGATGGGTGCGCTCGGCTACGTCATGCAGGTGCCGGAGGAGGAGAAATACCTCAACACGAAGAGCGAACTCGAGGCGATGATCGTCGAGTGCCTCGGCGGAAGAGCGGCAGAGGAGATCGTATTCGGCAACGTGACAACGGGAGCTTCGAATGATATCGAGAAAGCGACGAGATTGTCCGCGCGATGATCACGCAGTACGGTATGTCGGAGAAATTCGGTCTGATCGGTCTTGCGACCCAGCAGAATCAGTACCTCGACGGAAGAATGGTCTTAAACTGCGGCGATGCCACAGCAACCGAAATCGACCACGAGGTCATGAAGATCTTGAAAGAGTCGTATGAGCAGGCAAAAGAACTTCTGGCAGCTAACCGCGATGCGATGGATGAAATCGCAGCTTACCTGATCCAGAAAGAGACGATCACCGGAAAAGAATTTATGGAGATTTTTCATCAGGTGATTGCAAAACGGAATGGAAACGCGGAAGAAGCGGTTGAAAATCCAGAAATATAAAAAGAAAGCAAAAAGGCCCGGCGGGAGCAGAGAAAACGATCTCTGCACGCTGGGCATTTTCAACATTACAGTCCCAAAAAGAGGAGGGTCATATGGCGTTTGATATCCAGGAAGAACTGAAAAAACTGCCGGGGAAACCCGGCGTCTATCTGATGCACGACGCGGACGATACAATTATCTACGTAGGAAAGGCGATTTCGCTGAAAAACCGTGTCCGCCAGTATTTCCAGACGAGCCGCAACAAAGGGCCGAAGATTGAGCGGATGGTCACGCATATCGCCCGTTTTGAGTATATTGTGACGGATTCCGAACTGGAGGCGCTCGTGCTGGAGTGCAACCTTATCAAAGAGCACCGTCCGAAATACAATACGATGCTGAAAGATGACAAGGCGTACCCGTACATTAAGGTGACCGTGAACGAGGATTTTCCACGCATTCTGTTTTCCCATCAGATGAAGAAGGACAAGGCGAAATATTTCGGCCCGTACACGAGCGCCGGAGCTGTGAAAGATACGATCGAACTGTTGCGGAAGCTGTACGATATCCGTTCCTGCAATAAGAGCCTGCCAAAGGAGATCGGCAAGGACCGCCCGTGTCTTTACTATCACATCCACCAGTGTAAGGCACCGTGCCAGGGATACATTTCCAAAGAAGAGTACGGCGAGCAGATCAAAAAGGCGATCAGTTTTCTGAATGGAAATTACAATGACATGATCAAAGAGCTGACTGGAAAAATGACGGAGGCGGCTGAGGAGATGCGGTTCGAGCAGGCGGCGGAGTACCGTGATCTGATCGACAGCGTGCGCAGGATCGGCGAGCGGCAGAAGATTACGAACAGTAACGGCGAGGACAAAGATGTCATTGCGCTTGCGATGGACAAAGAGGATGCGGTGGCGCAGGTCTTCTTTATCCGGAACGGAAAGCTGATCGGGCGGGAGCATTATTATCTGCGGATTGGCGAGGAGGAGCAGAAAAGCGAGGTGCTGCTCACGTTTATGAAACAGTTCTATTCCGGCACGCCGTTCATCCCGCGGGAAATCATGATTTCCGAGGAGATTGCCGAGCAGGAGCTGATGGAAGAGTATTTAAGCAGCAAACGGGGCCAGAAGGTCCGCATCCGCGTGCCGAAAAAGGGCAGCAAGGAAAAAATGGTGGAACTGGCAGAGCGGAACGCACAGATCGTTCTCGACCAGGACCGCGAGCGGATCAAGCGGGAAGAGGGTCGGACGGTCGGTGCCGTAAAAGAGATCGCCAGATGGCTGAACCTACCGTCGATCGACCGCATCGAGGCGTACGATATCTCCAATATCAGCGGTTTCCAGTCGGTCGGCTCAATGATCGTCTACGAGAAAGGAAAGCCAAAGCGCGCCGATTACCGAAAATTCAAGATCAAATCCGTCGAGGGACCGAACGATTACGCCAGTATGAAAGAGGTCTTAAGCCGCCGTTTTCTGCGCGGCATCCAGGAGGACAGCGGTTTCGAGCGGCTGCCGGACCTGATCATGATGGACGGCGGACGCGGCCAGGTTAACATTGCGCTTGAGGTGCTTGAAGAAATGGATCTTGCGATTCCGGTCTGCGGTATGGTAAAGGACGACAAGCACCGCACGAGGGGGCTGTATTTCCGAAACGTGGAAATCCCGATCGACCGGAACAGCGAGGGCTTCAAACTGATCACACGCGTGCAGGACGAGGCGCACCGCTTTGCAATCGAATACCACCGCCTGCTGCGGAGCAAGGGCCAGGTCCACTCGATTCTCGACGACATCCCGGGCATCGGGTCGACAAGAAGGAAAGAACTGATGCGCCACTTTCAGGGAATTGATGATATCAAGGCGGCAACCGTGGAAGAACTTTCCGGACTTCCGGGCATGAATAAAAAGGCGGCGGAGCAGGTCTACACATTCTTTCACGCACCTGCACAGGAGGAAAATGAGGATTCGTCAAAATAGTTAAATTTCTAGGTTGCCCGTGATGCTTTATTGTGCTAAAATCATAGAAGAGACGGATTTAAAAAGACGTCGAATGAAGTCGGAGGACAGGAAAATGAAAGAAATTGAAATGACCAAAATGGTGGAGGAAATGGATCTCCGCAACCTGACATCAGAGGTTGATATGACAGATCTTGTCATTGCCACACCGGATATCAACCGTCCTGCACTGCAGCTGACCGGTTACTATGAGCATTTTGCCAATGAGCGTGTGCAGATCATCGGTTATGTAGAGTTCACGTATCTGCAGCATCTTGAAGAGAGCGAGCGCGTCCGCGCGTTTGAAGAGTTTGTAAGCCGCAAGATCCCATGTGTCATTTTCACCACGAAGATGATTCCGGGACCGGAAATTCTGGAGCTGTGCAATCGTTATCAGGTACCGGCCTTTGCGGTAGACAAATCGACTTCCGTTTTCATGGCTGAAATCATCCGCTGGCTGAATGTCCAGCTTGCCCCGATGATCTCCATCCACGGCGTGCTGGTCGATGTATTCGGCGAGGGCGTTCTGATCATGGGCGAGAGCGGAATCGGAAAGAGCGAGGCTGCACTGGAGCTGATCAAACGAGGCCATCGTCTCGTCAGCGATGATGTGGTTGAAATCAGCCGTGTCAGCGACATTACGCTGGTCGGAACGGCACCGGATATCACGCGTCACTTTATCGAGCTGCGCGGTATCGGTATCATCGACGTCAAGACGCTGTTTGGTGTCGAGAGCGTAAAGGATACCCAGTCTATCGACCTTGTTATCAAGCTTGAAGAGTGGGACAAAGAGAAAGAATACGACCGTCTGGGCCTGGAAGAAGAGTATATTGAGTTCCTTGGAAACAAGGTTGTCTGCCATTCCCTTCCGATCCGTCCGGGCCGTAACCTGGCGATCATCGTAGAAACCGCTGCTGTCAACCACAGACAGAAGAAGATGGGCTACAATGCCGCACAGGAGCTGTACCGCCGTGTACAGGCTAACTTAGTGAAAAAAAGAGAGGAGAAGTAAGAAAATGGCAAACTATGTATTTGGAATCGATGTTGGGGGTACTTCAGTGAAATGCGGAATGTTCCAGACAGACGGAACTCTGTTGGAAAAATGGGAAATCCCGACCCGCACCGAAAACGGCGGAAGCGAAATTCTGCCGGATATCGCAAAAAGCGTAAAAGCAAAAATGGCTGAGAAGGGTATCGCAGCAGATGATGTTGCCGGTGTCGGCATTGACGTACCTGGCCCGGTTAATGACAAAGGTGAGCTTTCCATCGCAGTCAACCTGAACTGGGGATATAAAAATATCGTAAAAGAGCTTTCCGACGAACTCGGCGGAATGGCAGTAAAAGCAGCAAACGACGCAAACGCAGCAGCTCTCGGTGAGATGTGGGCAGGCGGCGGAAAGGGAAGCAAGAACCTGGTTATGGTTACCCTTGGAACCGGTGTCGGCGGCGGAATCATCGTGGACGGCAAGATCGTAGCAGGTGCTCACGGCGCAGGCGGCGAGGTTGGTCATGCATGTGTTGAGCCGGAAGAAGAAGCGGTCTGCAACTGCGGAAACCACGGATGCCTCGAGCAGATGACATCTGCAACCGGTATCGTTCGTCTGGCAAAGAAATATCTGGCATCCCATGATACTCCGTCTTCTTTAAGAGAAAGAGGAGAGTCCATCAGTGCAAAAGCTGTCTTTGATGCATTAAAAGAAGGCGATGCAGCAGCAGAAGCAATCGTTCAGGAGTTCTCCGAGTACCTCGGAAGAGCACTTGCAGTATTCGCATGCGTTGTTGACCCGGAAGTTATCGTAGTCGGCGGCGGTGTATCCAAAGCAGGCAGATCCTGATCGACGGCGTAGCTAAATACTACCGTGAAGCAGCATTCATCGCATGCAAAGATACCCCGATCGTACTCGCTTCCCTTGGAAACGATGCTGGTATCTACGGCGCAGCAAAAATGCTGATTGACTAATTGATTCAGATGGAAAAAGAAGTATAGAAAAACCGGTCCTGCTGGCATATGCCAGAGGGCCGGTTTTTTGTGCATAGACTTGACTGAAAAAGTTATTCGGAAGAGCCGCTCTCTTCGGACTGCGGCTGTACTTCCGATATCTCCGCCGGGGTATCCGGTTCTGACGGTGCATCAGGCGTCTCCGGTGTGTCAGGAGTCTCTGGTGTGTCAGGAGTCTCCGGTGTATTAGAAGGCGGATCGGCAGGTGTTTCGGGCGGAGCCGGAGTTTCCTGCGGTGCCTCCGTCGGTGTCGGGGTTGCCTGCGGAGTTGATGCTGCAGAAGGGGTTCTGGTCGGCGTCGGTGTTGAGGCCGGCGCGGTGTAGTGGCCCTTGCAACGCTCGGTCGGCAGATCGGATACCGCAAAGTATTCGGTGATGGACGGGCAGCTTGAGCGGGCGAGCAGGCCGGTCTTCGTACAGATCGTTGCCTCCTGTACTGTTGCGGAAGTTTCGAAATCCATATCGGCAAGGCTTCGTGGATTTCATTCATGACCTTTGCCCAGAGACGTTTGTGGAATTCACGGTCGCTCTCCGGAAACTCCGCGTGTGTATCATACGTTGCCCAGATGGCAGCGGTATAATATGGTGTAAAGCCTGCAAAGACGAGATCCTTGGCCTCATTCGTCGTACCGGTTTTTCCGGCTGCGTGCATATTGTCGAGGCGGGCGGCAACACCGGTACCTTTTTCCAGAACATCCTCCATGACATTGGTGAGGAGGGAGGCAGTGCTTGCCTTGAAGACCTGCGTTGCCTTGTTTTCTGTGTTGTCAATTAAAACATTTCCCTTGCTGTCGGTAACCTTTGTGTAGAACACCGGCTTGCGGTACTGGCCGCCGTCTGCGATTGCCGCGTAGGCTGCCGTCAGTTCGAGATCACTGACACCGTAGGTGATACCGCCGAGAGCCAGCGGCTGGATCACATCGTATTCCTCGGAGAGTTTGGAAAAACCAAGCTTCTTCAGATAATCAAAGCCGACCTTCGGCGTAAGCTCGGTCAGTACCTTGACGGCCGGGATATTGATGGAATTGATGATCGCCTGGCGGACGGTAACATCACCATGGTAGGTAAGATCCGAGTTCTGCAGCGGTGTGCCGTCACTGTAGTTGAACGGCTCATCCTTAATTACCGTAGCGAGTGTAATCTTTCCAAGGTCGAGCGCCGGTCCGTACGCGGAAAGAATCTTGAACGTGGAACCCGGCTGGGAATAATTATCGGTTGCGCGGTTGAAGGTAAGACTTGCTGTTTTTTCGCCGCGTCCGCCGACGATGGCTTTCACGTAACCGGTGCGCTGGTCCATAACGGTCATGCACGCCTGCGGCTGCGGGGTGAAGCTGCTGCGCTCGGCAACAATCGTATCGCCCTCCTGCATGATAGCGGCTTTGTACTGGTCGATATAGCTCTGTGCCTCCTCCTGGGAGTCAAAGAGCAGATCGAAATTCGGATCGCTGTTGCGGAAGTAGAGCTGCAGCATCTCTTTGCTGTAGTTCTGTACCTCGCCGTCTGCCTGCTCTACGGTGAGCGCCCAGTCGAGACCGATCTGCGTGTTCGCCGGGAAGTTCTCCGGATTCTGGAATTCCGTATCGAGAATCGACTGCATGTAGGAATCCTGTGTGGTATAGATTTTGAGGCCGCCGCTGTAGACAACGTTCTTTGCCTGCACTTCGGTGTAGCCTTTCTGTACCATCAGATCGTTGATCAGGTTGGTGATGACTTCATCGATAAAGTAGGAGTACGGCGCGCTCTCCGCCTGGGACTGCGTGTGCATGGCGATGCGGTCGTAAACATTGTCGTTCATGGCAATGGTGTATTCTTCTTCGGTGATGTAGCCCTGCTCTTTCATGTTGTTCAGGATCTTGTCGCGGCGCTGCTGGTTTTTCTCCGGGTGGTTTTTCGGATTATATGCCGTCGGCGCCTTTGGAATTGCGGCAAGAACGGCGCATTCAGAGAGCGTCAGATCTTTTGCATCCTTTCCGAAATACGTCTGCGCTGCCGTCTGGACACCGTAGCAGCCGGAACCTAAGTTGATCGTATTCAGATAATTTTCCAGAATAACGTCTTTGGCGTTTTCACCCTCTGCGGTCAGTGTTTTTTCCAGCTTCAGCGCCAGGTACTGTTCCTGGATCTTCCGCTTGAAGCTCTGCATCCGCGTCTCTTCCATCCAGTCAGTGAAAACATTGTTTTTTAAGAGCTGCTGTGTGATCGTGCTGGCGCCCTCGGTAAAATGAAAGCCGTGGCTGACGCCGACAACGAAAGCACGGATGATACCGCTCGGATCGATGCCGTTGTGCTCATAAAAACGGGCATCCTCAACCGCGACGATCGCGTGCTGCATATCGAGCGGAATCTCCTCAATCGAAATCGAGACACGGTTTCCCTGAGCCCCGGTCAGCTTCTGTACCTGGTTGCCGTCAGCATCGTAGATAAACGACGCGTTGCCGAGCGGCATGATATTTGCCTCCGAGATATCAGGGGCACTGTCAATCACGCCGCGGACAGCGCCGATCACAAGCCCGGCACCGCAGACGAGAACGACAAGAAGAAGACAGAACGCGATGCGCAGCGCCGTCACGCCGGCCGTCTTTTCAATCTTTCCGTAATGGGACCGCAGATCTTCACGTTTGTCTTCCAGATGACTTTTTCCAAAGTGCATATAGAAAATCCTCCTTATGTCATGTTCCTGCAAAACTGATTTAGTTCAGTAATCAATGGTGTTCCTGCCCTGCAAAAAGCAGGGTATACTTATTTTTATTATACCAAACAAAGGGCTGGAATAAAAGTATTTCTGAAAAGAATGCTGATTTTTCAGAAATGATATGGTAAGATAGGTACATATTTGGATGAAGGAGTAAGAATATATGATCGATCAGTTTCGGACGGTTTACCGGGGGGGAACCGGGGAAATCGTGGAGAAGAAATCACGTTTTATTGCGACGGTGCGTCTAGTGGAATCTGAGGAGGAGGCACTTTCCTGCCTGGAAGCTCTTCGGAAAAAATACTGGGATGCGCGGCATAACTGTTTTGTGTATATTATTGGAGAAAATCAGGAGACGGTGCGCTGCAGCGACGACGGGGAGCCTTCCGGCACGGCAGGGCGGCCGATGCTCGATGTGGTACAGGGAGCAGGCCTCCGCAATGTGCTTGTTGTGGTGACGCGGTATTTCGGCGGTACGCTGCTGGGAACGGGCGGCCTGGTGCGCGCGTACTCGCAGGCGGTGCAGGAGGGGCTGGCAAACAGTGTTCTGATTGACGAGATCTGCGGCGTGCGGCTGTTGATTGAGACGGATTACAACGGCATCGGTAAAATCCAGTATCTGCTCGGCCAGCGGGGGATTCCGATTCTGGAATCCGAGTACACCGATCAGGTGAAAATCCGCGTTCTCGTTCCGAAAACGGAGGTGGACCGTCTCTGCGCGGAGATTACCGAGGGGACGAACGGAAAGGCAAAACTGGAAAAAGAAGAGGAGCTGTACTTTGCGCAGAACGACGGAGAGCTGATCTTCGGGGATGCGCTGACGCAGTATAAGAATCTGGAGGCAGAAGAATTAGGATAAAGGAGGATGCGACATGAGGTTTCCGGAAAATCTGAAAAAGGGCGGAACGATCGGCTTTGTGGCACCATCGTTTGGATGCACAACAGAGCCATACAAGTCCGCGTTTGCAAATGCACAGAAAAAATGGAAAGAGATGGGATATCAGCTGGATCTTGGGCCAAACTGCTATGCAGAGCACGGCATCGGAATCAGCGCGGCACCGGAGGAGTGCGGAAAAGAGCTGACGGAATATTATGTCAGTGAGAAGAATGACTGTCTGATTTCCTGCGGCGGCGGAGAGCTGATGTGCGAGGATCTCGATTACGTGGATTTTGAAAAGATCAGAAAGGCACCGGCGAAATGGTATCTCGGCTATTCTGACAATACGCATTTTACGTATCTTCTGCCGACCATCTGCGATACGGCGGCTGTTTACGGTCCGTGTGCGAGTGATTTCGGCATGGAGCCGTGGCATAAATCCGTAGCGGATGCGTTTGGCGTACTGACGGGAGAAGTGCGTACCGTCCGCGGCTATGAGGGATGGGAAAGAGACGATGCGAAGGGCAGAAGCGAGGAAAATCCGTATCTGCCGTACCAGATTACAGAACCGCGCGTTCTGCGCCGCTTCCCGGATGCGGACAGTGCATTTGAGGGACGGCTCATCGGCGGCTGTCTCGACTGTCTCGTCAACATTCTTGGAACGAAGTACGACGGAACGGTTGATTTTGTGGAAAAATATAAAGAGGACGGTTTTGTCTGGTTTCTGGAAGCGTGCGATCTGAACGTCTTTGCGATCCGCCGCGCAATCTGGCAGATGGAGCACGCCGGCTGGTTCCAATATGTGAAAGGCTTTCTGATTGGCCGCCCGCTGCAGTTCGGACAGAAATTCGGGGAACTCGACCAGTACCGCGCCGTGACGGATCTGCTTGGAAAATGCAACGTGCCGATCGTGATGGATCTCGACATCGGACACCTTCATCCGGCGATGCCGCTGATCGTCGGAAGTTATGCGAAGGTGGCCGTGGAAGGAAATGAGATTGAAATTAAGATGGAGTGCCGTTAGAACGCTTTTGAAAAATATTTTCTCGAGCGGCAGGGCAGAGCCTGTGGGAAAATGTCTGCGCGCGTAGAAGAACTATCGGCGCATCCGGCAGATGCCGCGGAGCTTTTTGACATCGAGAATCGTGACCGTGCCGCGGGAGAGTGCGACGATGCCGTCTTTCTCGAACGACTTTAAGGTGCGGGAAACGACCTCTCTGGCACTGCCGAGGTTCCGCGCGATCTGTTCGTGCGTGGTGGAGAGCACCGGGGAACCGGTGCGGATGCGTTCATCCTCGAGATATCCGGCAAGGCGCTGGTCAAGCCGCGTAAAGAGGAGCTGGCCCATCGCCCACATGACTTCGGAAAAATGCTCCGTTGTTTCCCGGTAAATGTAGTTTTCAACGTAAATATTCTGATTCAACAGTCTGCGGAACGTGCTGGCCGGAGTGATGAGAACTTTCGTCTCCTCCTCGGCCTCAATCAGAATATCAAAGCTGATTTCCTGCATTGCACAGGAGGCAGACAGCGTGCAGACTTCGCCGGGACCGGTGGTAAACAGGGTAATTTCCCGCTGCTCGCCGGACTGGATAAAGATGCGGAGCTTGCCGGAGAGGACAAGCAGAACGCCGAGACAGTCATCGTCGCAACTGTAGAGAAAATCGCCGCGCTGATACGTCGTCAGGACGGAAGAGAGCACGAGTGTCTGCTGTTCATCGGCGGTAAGCTTTGAATAAAATGGATAATTCTCCTGAAAACAGGATTCCAGAAAAGATGACATAAATAAAACTCCTTTCGGAAGAAGAACGTTCTTTTGTAAACTACGGCAGCAGCCGTTTCTTTCATGATAGAAAAGAACAGAAAGAAATGCAAGAAAAAACGTATCGGTTTTTGTGCCGATACGTTTTTCTGCATTTCCAATATTACGCTGTTTATTTTACAGAGTTAATCAGTTCTTCCAGCTCCTCATAGGAAACGGCGCCGACGTTTTTCTTTACGAGCTCGCCGTTTTTGAAGAAAGCGAGGGTCGGAACGCTCATGACTTTAAAGGATCTTGCCAGCTCCGGTGCTTCGTCAACGTCTACTTTGTAGAACTGGATCTCCGGCATATCCTCAGCTGCCTCTTCGATGACCGGGGCGAGCATTTTGCACGGTCCGCACCAGGTAGCAAAGAAATCAACAACGGCAACGCCAGGTGCTGCCTGCAGAGCTTTTTCAAAGTTTTCGGATGTAACATGAATTAATGACATAATAGAAGTCCTCCTTTTTTAAAACGGGATTTTTTATTTCCCGGTAAGTGTTTTTCTGTTGTGACTGTAGAATACCACAGCAGAACGGGAAGTTCTGTGACTAAGTCACAAAATGATTTCTTATTTTTTATTTCGGTTCTTTTCCCTGGCGGAAGCATTCGATCATTTCACCGGTCAGACTGATGAGGTTCGGCGTCTCCGGAAGAGAATCGCGGTCAAACCATTCGGCAACGGAGAGTTCCTCGCGGTCGAGGGTAATGGACGGATCGCCGTCCACATCGCAGTAAAATCCGGCGAGCAGCGAGCGCTGAAGGACCACGGCTGACTCTTATAGTATCTCAGATTTTTGACCTTTAATCCGACTTCTTCCATGACTTCACGGTGCACCGTCTGTTCCAGCGTCTCACCGACCTCGGTATAGCCGGCCACGAGGGCGTACTGGCGGTGGCTGCTGTGGGAAGGTGCGTACTTCGTGAGCAGCAGGCGGTCACCATCAGTGATGGCGACAATGACGCTTGGGCAGATCACCGGATAGGAGAGTGCGCCGCAGGACGGGCACTGCATCGCACGTTCATTTCCGGGCGCGTGCATCTTGGTTCCGCAGCGGCCGCAGTAGGTGTGGTCTGTGTACCAGGTATGGATCTGGTAGCCGGTGATGCCGGCGAATCCGAGCCATCCCGGAACGGCGCGGCGCAGAATCAGTGTGTTTTCATATTTCCAGATATCAAATTCCGAAAGCTGCGGGCGGCGCAGTTCATAGTAATTGGTTTCGTCGATACGGAACAGAAATTTTGCTTTTTCCCGGATTTCCGGGAAAACAGGTGCAATTTCTGCAATCGAAGGATAGCGGATCTGCGGATCTTCAAAATTGCACAGAATTGTGTGATGACCGTAGATGAAAACGAGATCGGTATCGTTCGGTGTGGAAGGGTGGTAATCTACATAATATTTATGCGGAGCGATATCCTGAATCATAAGAACTCCTTTCCTTGGTAAAAAAGTTTTTGATAAAACAAAAAACCGAAATTCCTGTGAAGAAATTTCGGTAATAAAAAGAGCGCGAGACGGGATTCGAACCCGCGACCCCAACCTTGGCAAGGTTGTACTCCACCCCTGAGCCACTCGCGCATATACATCTTTTTGGATGAAGCGGGTGATGGGAATCGAACCCACGTATCCAGCTTGGAAGGCTGGTGTTCTACCATTGAACTACACCCGCAGATGATGGGCACTGATTTTTTTCTCTGTCTTGTTGACTGCCGTGCCTCACTGACAAAACGTATTCTACAGGAAAGCTGAGAAAAAGTCAACCCCTTTTTTGAAAAAAATTAAAAAATTTTCAAAACACTGAAAAAGGAGAAAATTCAGGGTGAAAGGGGCGTGAAAATGTCCGCAAAGATCAGCCTTGTTCCAGAACGGGAAATGTACTATAATAGAAAAACGGAAAAGCAAAAAAGGGGGAATTTCCCTATGCAGGAAAATGGAACAGAACTTCTGGTTTGCTGCACCGGTTGTCAGAGCTGTATGCCGTGCATGGTAAAAATCAACATCCCGGGTTTGTTTGCGCTTTACAACCGGACAGCGACGGAAGGCGTCGAAGCGGTTCGTGCAGAGTATGAGCGTCAGGACAAACGTGCCGATGACTGCATCAACTGTTATCGCTGTGAAAAGCAGTGCCCGCAGCACCTCGGGATCGGCATTCTGATGCAGGATATCGCGGAAACCTTCGGAGAATAGGAAAAAAGGAGCATCTGTGCAATTTAAAGAAGCATTCTAATCTTTCTATAAAATATTTTGGGAAAAACTGGACTTATCTGAAAAATTTGATATAATAGAAAGGTAGTGACAGGGAAATTTTATGCTAAAATCTGGAAAGAAGAGCCCTGTCAATTCTTATGGGAGGAAAAATACATGGATGCCATTGATTATAAGATTCTGAAGATATTGCAGAAAAATGCCCGCGAGACGGCTTCCAATATCAGCAAAGAGATTCATTTATCGGTTTCTGCAGTCATCGAGAGAATCCGTAAAATGGAAGAAACCGGAGTGATTAAAGAATACACCATTATTGTAGACGAAAAGAAAACGGGAAATGAGATGACCGCGCTGATGGAAGTCAGCCTGGAGCATCCGAAGTTCTTTGACAGTTTTGCAGATGCGATCCAGAAACTGGAGTACATCGTATCCTGCTATTATCAGACCGGAGATTTTGATTTGATTATCCGCATTTCCTGTCACTCATCCGACGAACTCGAAGAAATCCACCGCCAGGTGATGAGCCTTCCGGGCGTCGATGCGACAAGAACGCATGTAGTGCTGAAAAATGTAAAAAATATCTATTCCGCCATCCGCAGACCGGACAAATAAAAACCGGCATAGCCGGAATCTGATACGAGAGCGTGTCTGAAAATAATCCGAAAGAGTTTTCAGGCACGTTTTGGCGTCTCAGAAAAAGTACGGAAAGAAAGAAGGAAAAAAGTGAACAGATACTTACGCTGTTATGCAGAGATTTCACTCGAAGCGATCGGGCATAACATCAGAGAAGTGAAAAAAAGACTACCGGAGGGCGTGAAACTCCTTGGCGTTGTAAAAGCGAACGCCTACGGCCACGGTGCCGTTCCGGTAGCATCCTATCTGGAAAACCAGGTTGATTATTTTGCAACCGCAACCATCGAGGAGGCTGTCGAGCTCAGAGAAAACGGCATTTCCGCGCCGATCCTGATTCTCGGCTACGTGTCCCCGTCCCAGTACGGCGACCTTGTGGAATACGACATCACTCAGACGATCGACAGCTACGCACAGGCACTTGCCCTCGAAAAAGAGGCAGCACGCCAGAACCGGAAAGCAAAAGCACACCTCGCGGTCGATACCGGCATGACGCGGATCGGCTTCCAGGTGACAGAGCACGATGCGGATGAGGCGGCAAAAATCGCGGATCTTCCGCACATCGAGCTGGAAGGTATGTTTACGCATTTCTCCTGCGCCGATCAGGAAGACAAGACGTACTGTTCGATGCAGATGGAAAAATATGATAAGATGACGGCACTTTTAGCAGAGCGCGGCGTGACGATTCCGCTTCGCCATATCTGCAACTCCGCCGGAATCATGGAATTTGACGATCACCACTTTGAGATGGTGCGTTCCGGTATCATCACCTACGGCATTTACCCATCCGAGGAGGTAAAAAAAGAGCGCCTCGATCTGATCCCGGCGCTTTCATGGAAGAGCCATGTCATCCATGTGAAGGAAGTCGGCCCGGGCATCGGCGTCAGCTACGGTGCCACGTATGTGACCGAGAAACCGATGACACGGATCGCAACTGTTTCAGCCGGCTATGCAGACGGCTATCCGAGAGCTCTCTCGAACCAGGGCTGTGTGCTGATCCACGGGAAAAAAGCACCGATCATCGGAAGAATCTGTATGGATCAGATGATGGTGGACGTGACCGACATCCCGGATGTGCAGGTGGAGGACGTTGTAACGCTTGTCGGAACCGACGGGGATGAGACCATCACGATCGAAGAGATCGCCAACCCGGCGGCACGTTTCGATTACGAGATGCTCTGCGATATCAGCAGCCGTGTAACAAGGGTTTATAAATAGTTATCCAAAATAGAAAAATCAAAGTCTCCGAAGACGGAAAAAAGCAGAATCTGCTGACCGTTTCGGAGACTTTTTTGTGTTGGAACAGGTTTTCTGGATTATTTAACCGGTGCGGGTTGACAGGCGGTGCCGGAGTATGGTAGGATACCAATTAGTTTAGCGTAGTACAGTGATAACATGATCACGTAGAAAAGGAGAAGATTATTATGAAAAAGAAAATGGTTAGCATTTTGACAGCAGCCTTTTGTGTATCTGCCCTGCTGGCTGGCTGCGGCTTTGCAGACACAGCAAAAACATCCGCCTCATCAGCAGGAGCAGCATCCTCTTCCACAGACGGAACGACAACCTTTACCGTAGGCTTCGATGCAGAATACCCGCCGTACGGCTACATGGACGATGAGACCGGCGATTACACCGGATTTGACCTGGAGCTCGCCGAGGCAGTCTGCGAGATTTACGGCTGGAAGCTGGTAAAAACCCCGATCAACTGGGATGCGAAAGATACCGAGCTGAATTCTGGTGCGATTGACTGCATCTGGAACGGCTTTACCATGAACGGCAGAGAGGACGATTACACCTGGTCCGATCCGTACGTGGACAACAGCCAGGTGATGGTCGTATGTGAGAATTCCGGCATCAACAGCCTGTCCGATCTGGCAGGAAAGACGGTTGGTGTGCAGGCAGCATCCGCAGCACTCGATCTTTTACAGAGTGAGGAAGAAGGCGGTCAGAAAGAACTCGCCGATACTTTCGCCGCTCTGCAGCAGTTCCCGGATTACAACAATGCGTTTGTAGAGCTTCAGGCAGGTTCCATCGATGCGGTTGCCATGGATATCGGCGTTGCCAAATATCAGCTGGAAAGCCGCGGAGAAGGATACAAAATCCTCGACGAGTACCTGAACTCTGAGAAATATGCGATCGGATTCAAAAAAGGAAATACCGAGCTCTGCGATAAAGTAAACGAGGCCTGCAGCAGGTTCTGGCCGACGGAACATTCGACAAGCTCGCAGAAAAATACGGAATCGCAGACATGGTGTGTCTGGAGAAAAAAGGAGAGTAAAGCAGCATGAAGTTGTCCATAATTCTATCACAGCTTAGTACCGGAATGGCGGGAACGATCTCGATATTTGTCCTGACGCTCGTATTTTCCCTGCCGCTCGGTCTGCTGATCGCCTTCGGGCGTATGTCGAAAAACCGGATTGTGAGCGGAATTTTCCGGCTCTATATCTCCCTGATGCGCGGCACGCCTCTGATGCTGCAGCTCATGGTGGTTTACTTCGGACCGTTCTATCTGTTCGGTATGAACATCGGAAAATGGCGCTTTCCGGCGATTATCACCGGATTTGCCTTAAACTACGGCGCCTATTTTGCAGAAATCTACCGCTCCGGCATCGTTTCGATGGATCGTGGACAGTACGAGGCAGCAAAGCTTCTTGGTTATTCGAAGGGACAGACGTTTGTCCGAATTATTCTGCCGCAGGTTGTGAAACGGATTCTGCCGGCGATCACCAATGAGGTGATTACGCTGGTCAAGGATACGTCGCTGGCCTTTTCCATTTCCTATGTGGAAATGTTCACGATCGCAAAACAGATCGCGGCGGCCAAGACCACGATGGTTCCGTTCGTCGCCGCCGGTATTTTCTACTACATCTTCAACTTTGTCGTGGCGTGGGTGATGGAACTTTTGGAAAAGAAATTTTCTTATTATCATTAACTATAGAAGAGAGCGGAAAACGATATGATTTATCTGGAAATGAACCATGTAAGAAAGAGCTTTGGGGATCTCGAAGTGTTAAAAGATATTTCCCTCAAAGTAGAAGAGGGCGAGGTGCTCTCGATCATCGGCCCGTCGGGATCGGGAAAATCGACGCTGCTGCGGTGTGCGGCGATGCTGGAGACGATGGATGGCGGTGACCTGACGTATCTTGGCGAGCAGGCAGTCACCATGCAAAATGGAAAATCCGTTTATGCAAAGCCGGCCGTGCTGCGGAAAATTCAGGAAAACTTTGGAATGGTATTCCAGAGCTTCCACCTGTTTCCACATTATGATGTGATGAAAAACCTCTGCGATGCGCCGATTCATGTGCAGAAACGCAACCGTGCGGAGGTGGAAGCACAGGCAGAAGAGCTGCTGCAGAAAATGGGGCTCACAGGAAAAGAAAAGGCGTATCCGTGTCAGCTTTCCGGCGGTCAGTGTCAGAGGGTTGCGATTGCGCGCGCGCTGATGCTGAATCCGAAGGTGCTCTTTTTTGATGAGCCGACTTCGGCGCTCGACCCGGAGCTGACAGGCGAGGTGCTGAAGGTCATCAAATCTCTTGCGGAGATGAATATGACCATGGTGATCGTTACCCACGAGATGAATTTTGCCCGGGAGATTTCCAACCGCGTCATCTTTATGGAACAGGGCGTGATCGCCGTGGAAGGAACGCCGGACGAAGTCTTCGATTCCGAAAATGCCAGAATGCAGGGCTTTTTGGGAAAATTTCGTGAGAAGTAACGACGTTGCACTTGCCTAAAAAAACAACATGCGTTATACTAGAGCGTGGTTGAAACGTATTTCAAACACGCTCTTTATACGTCCCATTCTGTTTTTGGGAATGAAAAAGAGCGGGGATAAAAGAGAAACCGAATACACATTTTGACAAGAAAAGGAGAATCGTGTCTATGAGCGGAACTGACAGATATGTAAGCCCTCTTTCCGAACGTTATGCAAGCAAGGAGATGCAGTACATCTTCTCCCCGGATATGAAATTCCGTACCTGGAGAAAGTTATGGATTGCGCTGGCTGAGACAGAAAAAGAACTGGGACTTTCTATTACAGATGAGCAGATCGAAGAACTGAAAGCAAATGCCGAGAACATCAACTACGATGTGGCAAAAGAAAGAGAGAAAGTCTGCCGTCATGACGTAATGTCCCATGTGTATGCCTACGGCGTACAGTGTCCGAAAGCAAAAGGAATCATCCATCTGGGAGCAACCAGCTGCTACGTAGGCGACAATACCGATATCATTGTCATGAACGAAGCCTTAAAGCTGGTGAAGAAAAAACTGGTGAACGTTATCGCTGAGCTGGCAAAATTTGCGGATACCTACAAAGACCAGCCGACCCTTGCCTTCACCCACTTCCAGCCGGCACAGCCGACCACCGTCGGAAAACGTGCAACCCTGTGGATGCAGGAGTTCTTAATGGACCTTGAAGATCTCGAGTATGTACAGAGCACCTTAAAGCTGCTCGGCTCCAAAGGAACAACAGGCACACAGGCAAGCTTTTTAGAGCTGTTCGAAGGAGATCAGGAGACCATCGACAAGATCGATCCGATGATCGCTGAGAAAATGGGCTTCAAGAACTGCTATCCTGTTTCCGGACAGACGTATTCCAGAAAAGTCGATACGAGAGTATTAAACGTTCTGGCAGGCATTGCGGCAAGCGCAACGAAATTCTCCAACGATATCCGTCTTCTGCAGCACTTAAAAGAAGTCGAGGAACCGTTCGAGAAAGGACAGATCGGATCTTCCGCCATGGCATATAAGAGAAATCCGATGAGAAGCGAGCGTATCGCATCCCTGTCCCGTTATGTGATCACCGATGCATTAAATCCGGCCATCACCTCTTCTGTACAGTGGTTTGAGAGAACCCTCGATGACTCTGCAAACAAGAGACTTTCCATTCCGGAAGGCTTCCTTGCCATCGACGGTATCCTGGATCTGTGCATGAACGTCGTAGACGGACTTGTGGTTTATCCAAAGGTTATCTTAAAACACATGATGGCAGAGCTTCCGTTTATGGCAACTGAGAATATCATGATGGATGCGGTAAAAGCAGGCGGCGACCGTCAGGAGCTGCATGAGAGAATCCGCGAGCTGTCCATGATCGCCGGAAAACATGTCAAAGAGGAAGGCCGCGATAATGATCTTCTGGATCTGATCGCAGCGGATGAGATGTTCCATCTGACCAAAGAAGAGCTGGAAAAGACGATGGATCCGTCCAAATACACAGGCCGCGCATCCGTACAGGTTGACGCATTCCTGAAGAACGTAGTTAATCCGGTGCTTGAGGCAAACAAAGAGGCACTTGGCATGACTGCGGAAATCAACGTCTGATGCGTTTGATAAACAGAAATAATAAAAAAACAAATTTTATAAGTAATAATAAGTTTTACTTATGAAGAAAACATGGTATACTATGCATGAACGGCCGAAACAAAGAGGCCGCAAGTATACGTTGAATTAGGAGGATGTCACATGATTAAGGCAGTAGTAGGAGCAAACTGGGGAGACGAGGGAAAAGGTAAGATTACCGATATGCTCGCAAAAGAGGCAGACATTATTGTCCGTTTCCAGGGTGGTGCGAATGCAGGCCATACCATTGTAAACAACTATGGAAAGTTTGCACTTCATACCCTTCCATCCGGCGTATTTTACAGCCACACAACAAGCGTAATCGGAAACGGTGTTGCACTCAATATTCCGGTTCTGATCAAAGAGTTAAATGAGATCGTTTCGAAGGGAGTGCCGGCACCGAAGATCAAAATTTCCGACCGTGCACAGATGGTAATGCCGTACCACATCCTGTTCGATCAGTATGAGGAAGAGCGTCTGGGCGGAAAATCCTTTGGTTCCACCAAATCCGGTATCGCTCCGTTCTACTCAGATAAATATGCAAAAATCGGTTTCCAGGTAAACGAGTTGTTCGACGATGAGCACCTGAAAGAGAAACTGAAATCCGTATGCGAAACCAAGAACATTCTGCTCGAGCATCTGTATCACAAACCGCAGTTAAATCCGGATGAGATCTATGCAGAGCTGATGGAATACAAAAAAATGGTTGAGCCATACGTATGCGATACTTCCGCATTCCTGTGGAACGCGATTCAGGAAGGCAAGGAGATCCTGCTTGAGGGTCAGCTTGGTTCCTTAAAAGACCCGGATCACGGAATTTACCCGATGGTAACTTCTTCTTCCACACTGGCCGGCTACGGCGCAGTAGGAGCAGGTGTTCCGCCATATGAAATCAAGAAAATCGTAACCGTATGCAAAGCTTACTCCAGCGCAGTAGGAGCAGGTGCTTTCGTTTCCGAGATCTTCGGCGATGAGGCAGATGAGCTCAGAAGACGCGGCGGAGACGGCGGAGAGTTCGGTGCAACCACAGGCCGCCCGAGACGTATGGGATGGTTCGACTGTGTTGCTTCCCGTTACGGCTGCAGAATGCAGGGTACCACCGATGTAGCGTTCACCGTACTTGACGTACTTGGCTATCTGGATGAGATTCCGGTCTGCACAGCATACGAAGTAGACGGAAAAGAAATCCACGATTTCCCGAACACCAGCATTCTTGAGAAAGCAAAACCGGTTCTGAAAACCCTTCCGGGATGGAAATGCGATATCCGCGGCATCAAGAAATACGAGGATCTGCCGGAGAACTGCAGAAACTACATCGAGTTTGTAGAGAAAGAAATCGGATTCCCGATCACCATGATCTCCAACGGACCGGGAAGAGACGATATCATTTACCGCAATAAATAATTTAGGCGGTTTTTAGAGGATTTTTATGAAAAAAGCAGGACAGCTTCTCGCAGTTCTGACAGCGGCTTCCGTGCTGCTGTCGGGCTGTGAGAAGTTAAAAGATGTGACAACGACATCTGTCTATGTGAGCAAAAATGGTGTTGTGACAGAAGCCATTGTGGAAGATTACAGCAAAGACGATGATTACACGGAAGACGAACTGAAGGTCTTTGTGGAGGATGACATCAAAAAATTCACAGAGGAGCGCGGCGATGCGGATTCCGTGAAGCTGGAAAAATGCCAGATCAAAGAGGACAAGGTGGAGATCAGGATGGAATACGGAGATTACCAGTCCTACGCGGATTATCACGGAGCAGAATTTTTCGCAGGCACGCTGGATGAGGCAGAAGAAGCGGGATATGATTTTTCCGCTTCCTTTGTCGATTCTAAAGGCAATGAGGTTTCAGTCGAAGATGCGGTCAAAGGCGTTAAGCATGTACGCGTGATTGTCTGCGAGGAGCCGCTGGAAATCGTAACGGAAGATCCGGTGCTCTGCGTTTCCGGTACAGCCGTGATCAAAGGAAAAAACACGGTGGATACGGCCGGCGAGTGGACCACAAAGTCCACAGAGAGTGCTTCTGCGTCATCATCAGAGCAGACTAAGACAGAAGAAACAGAGCAGGAATATGAGCAGGACGTTCTTCTTGCCAGTCCTGTTATTGTTGTTTATGGTAAGTAAACAAATAAAATAGAGGAGTAACTAACTATGGAAAAGACAATGGACAAAATTGTGGCAGTAGCAAAATCCAGAGGTTTTGTATATCCGGGTTCCGAAATTTACGGCGGCCTGGCAAATACCTGGGATTACGGCCCGCTCGGTGTTGAGCTGAAAAACAACGTGAAAAAAGCATGGTGGCAGAAATTCGTGATGGAGAGCCCGCACAACGTAGGTGTTGACTGCGCGATCCTGATGAACCCGCAGACATGGGTAGCTTCCGGTCATCTCGGCGGATTTTCCGATCCTCTGATGGACTGTAAAGAGTGCCACGAGCGTTTCCGTGCAGACAAGCTGATCGAAGACTTCTGCGAGGAAAAAGGCATTGAAATCGAAGGCGGCAGTGTAGACGCATGGTCCCAGGAAGAGATGAAGAACTTCATCGAGGAGCATCAGATTCCGTGTCCGTCCTGCGGAAAACATAATTTTACCGATATCCGTCAGTTCAACCTGATGTTCAAAACCTTCCAGGGTGTTACAGAGGATGCGAAGAACACCGTATATCTTCGTCCGGAGACTGCACAGGGTATCTTCGTAAACTTCAAAAACGTACAGCGTACTTCCAGAAAGAAAATTCCGTTCGGAATCGGTCAGATCGGTAAATCTTTCCGTAACGAGATTACACCGGGTAACTTCACCTTCCGTACCCGTGAGTTCGAGCAGATGGAGCTGGAGTTCTTCTGCGAGCCTGGCACCGATCTTGACTGGTTCCAGTACTGGAGAGGCTTCTGCATCAACTGGCTGAAGAGCCTCGGCATGAAAGACGAAGAGATGCGTGCAAGAGACCATTCTCCGGAAGAGCTGTGCTTCTACAGCAAGGGAACAACCGATATCGAGTTCCTGTTCCCGTTCGGATGGGGCGAGCTGTGGGGAATCGCAGACCGTACCGATTACGACCTGACTCAGCATCAGAATGTATCCGGACAGGATATGACCTATTTCGATCCAGAGAAGAACGAGAAATACATCCCGTATGTTATCGAGCCGTCTCTTGGTGCTGACCGTGTCGTTCTGGCATTCCTGTGCAGCGCTTATGACGAGGAAGTTCTCGACGCAGAGAAGAATGATGTTCGTACCGTGATGCATTTCCATCCGGCACTGGCACCGGTAAAAATCGGTGTGCTTCCGCTTTCCAAGAGCTGAACGAGGGCGCTGAGAAAGTCTTTGCAGAGCTGTCCAAGAAATACAACTGCGAGTTTGATGACCGTGGAAATATCGGAAAACGGTATCGCCGTCAGGATGAGATCGGTACTCCGTACTGCATCACCTACGACTTCGATTCCGAGACCGATGGTGCTGTTACCGTCCGTGACCGTGACACCATGGAGCAGGAGAGAATTAAAATTGAGGATCTCGATGCTTACTTTGCAGATAAATTTACTTTCTAATCTGGCTTTTTAGTCCGGAAAAAGAGTAGAAAAAAAGGATTCCCACTCGAGGGAATCCTTTTTTGTATACTTTGTATTACTCAATAATCGTACCTGTTTTTCCCTGGAATCCGGCGAGTGCGGAATCAATGGAAGTGATGACTGCGGTACGGCCGATGCCTTTCTCGAGGAAAGAAACAGCTGCTTCCATCTTCGGCAGCATGGAGTTTTCTCCGAACTGGCCTTCTGCGATGTATTTCTTCGCGTCAGCAACGGTGATGTGCTCCAGCGGTTTTTCGTCCGGGGTACCGTAGTTGATGGAAACGTTTTCCACGCTGGTCAGGATCATCAGCATGTCTGCGTTCAGCATTTCTGCCATCAGGCCGCTGGTGAGGTCTTTTTCGATGACTGCGGATGCACCCTTTAACTCTTCATTCTGTGGGAGAACCGGGATTCCGCCGCCGCCTGCTGCGATGACAACCTGTCCGGCATCGAGAAGAAGACGGATGGAGTCGATCTCTACGATATCCTGCGGCTTCGGAGCAGCAACGATTCGGCGGTAGCCGTCCTCGGTTTTCGTTACGTAGTTTCCTTTTTCTTCCTCTGCGTCAGCCTCCTCTTTGGTAAGCGTACGGCCGATCAGTTTGACCGGATTGTTGAAGGCATCGTCGTACGGATCTACTTCAACCTGTGTAAGAATCGTGGATGTGGTTTTGAAGATTCCCCTGCGGAGAAGCTCAGCACGGATGGCGTTCTGCAGGTCGTAGCCGATGTAGCCTTCGCTCATAGCGGAGCAGACAGACATCGGGGCTGCGCTGTAGTCGGTGTGCATTTTGCCGAATTCATTCATCGCCATGTGGATCATGCCGACCTGCGGCGCATTGCTGTGGGTGATGACAACATCAGCACCGGCAGCAACGAGATCTGCGATTACTTTTGCGGAACGTTTTACGGCTGCTTTCTGTTCCGGCAGCGTCGTTCCAAGAGCTTTGTGTCCCAGTGCAACAACTATTTTTTTTCTTTTCATTGGAAGATACCTCTCTTTGCAGTTCATAGATTTTGATACGAAAAAACCAGGCATCAATATAGAACTATTATAAAGTTTATGGAGGCAAAAATCAAGAAGAAACCGACATTGCGCACATTGAAATGTTTTTCGGACTATGGTATTCTATAAAAGTATCTGAGTCGTAGGGATTTGAAACGTGAAAGGGAGGTCCCGGCATGAAAAACATGCGCACGTTACAAAAACGGATCGCATATCAGCTCCAGCAGGGCAGTCTGGATGCGGAAGTTACAGGAATCACATGCGACAGCAGAAAAGTACAGCCGCAGAACGTGTTTGTCTGCATCCGCGGAAACAGGATGGACGGGCACGTATATGCAGAAGAAGCAGTCGAGAGGGGCGCTGCTGTTCTGGTTGCGGAGCGGGAACTGGAAGGGATTCCGGAAAAGGTAACCGTACTCGTAGTAAAGGACAGCAGAGAAGCACTCGCACAGCTTTCCTGTGCCTGGGAGGACGATCCGGCGCAGCACCTTGTGACAATCGGAGTGACCGGCACGAAGGGAAAGACGACGACTGCATATATGATTTACGAAATCCTGCGAAAAGCAGGGATACGCGCAGGACTCATCGGAACGATCGAGACGAGGATCGGGGAAAAAAGCATTCCGTCAGAAAATACAACGCCGGAGCCTGTTGTGCTGCAGAAGCTGTTTTCTGAAATGATGCGGGAGGGCTGCACCCATGTTGTGATGGAGGTTTCCTCGCAGGCGGAAAAACAGCACCGGTGTGATGGAATTACGTTTGATTACGGTGTGTTCACCAACATTGGAAACGACCACATCGGCGCCGGGGAGCATGCATCGTTTGCAGAATATCTGTCCTGCAAAAAGAAGCTGCTTCGCACCTGCAGAACCGGAATTGTAAACCGGGATGACAAAAGGTTTCCGGAGATCATAAGGCAGAGCACCTGCCGTCTGGTGACATTCGGATGCAGGGAAAAAGCTGATTTTATGGCAGCAGATGCAGCACTCGATCAGGCGCCCGGCGTGCTCGGTGTCTCATACCGGGTGCAGGGCGCAGCGGATTTTCCGGTACGGGTAGATCTGCCGGGTCTGTTTTCCGTTTCCAACTCGCTTGCCGCCATTGCGGTCTGCGCGCAGATGGGAATCCCGGAAAAGGCGATGCAGGAGGCACTTTCCGCAGTCCGCGTCCGTGGGCGGTGTGAGGCAGTTCCGGTGTATCCGGAAATGACGCTTCTCATTGACTACGCACACAATGCGATGAGCCTCGAAAGCCTGTTAAAGACACTGCGGAAGTACCATCGAAGCGCCTGATCTGTCTCTTCGGCTGCGGCGGAAACCGCGCGCGGGACCGGAGATTCCAGATGGGAGAGGTGTCGGGGCGTCTGGCGGATCTGACCGTCATCACCTCGGACAATCCGCGGGATGAGGAACCACAGGCGATTCTGGACGATATCCGGACGGGAATCGGGAAAACAGAAGGCGCTTTCGTTGAGATTGCAGACCGTAAGGAGGCGATCCGGTATGTGATCGAAAACCGGCAGCCGGGCGATCTCGTGGTGCTCGCGGGAAAAGGCCACGAAACGTATCAGATCCGGAAGGGGAAACGGTACGAGATGGATGAGCGCGTGCTGATCCGGGAAATACTGGAAGAAAGTAAGGGGAATGTATGAGCAGCGTTTACGCTGATGTAATCGTAGACATCACAAATGAAAAACTGGACCGGACCTTTCAGTACAAGGTTCCGCCGGAACTGACAGGGGAGATCAGTCCGGGAACGGCGGTACAGATTCCGTTTGGAAACGGAAACCGCACGATCACCGGCTATGTGCTTTCCGTCGGAAACGAGCCGAAATATCCGCAGGACCGGATGAAGGCCATCCTCGCGGTACAAAAGGATGCGGCGACCGTAGAGACGAAGCTCATCGCGCTCGCCGCGTGGATGCGTCATACGTACGGATCGACGATGATCCAGGCGTTAAAGACGGTGCTTCCAGTCAAAGTAAAGGCGCGCGGGAAAGAAACCCGCGAAATTGCGCTTCTTGCAGATCCTGCGAGATGTGAGGAGCTGCTGGAAAACTACAGAAAGAAAAATTATAAAGCGAGAATCCGTCTCTTAAACGCGCTGCTGGCCCAGCCGGTTCTTCCAGGGCCGGTTGTGAGCAAGAAACTGAAAATCACGGCAGATACGCTGCACGTGATGGAAGAGCAGGGCGTGTTGGAAATCCGCCGTACGAGCACCTGGAGAAATCCGGTATCTGATGCGGCAGGAAGAACAACTGCGGGAAAACCAAACGAACAGCAGCAGGCCGTGGTGGACGGCATTCGAAAGGAATGGGAAGGACAGAACCGCCCCTGCCTGATCCGCGGTGTGACGGGAAGCGGCAAAACGCTCGTCTATATGGAGCTGATGGAGCGAGTGCTCTCAGAAGGAAAACAGGTGATCGTGTTGATCCCGGAGATTGCGCTGACGTATCAGAACGTGGAGCGGTTCTGCGCACGGTTTGGAACAAGGGTCACGGTGGTCAACTCGCGGATGACACCGTCCGAGCGCGCCGACCAGATGGAGCGCGCGCGGCGCGGGGAGGTCAGTATTATGATCGGTCCGCGTTCCGCACTCTTTGCACCGTTTCCGGATCTGGGGCTGATCGTAATCGATGAGGAGCATGAAACCTCCTATAAAAGTGAAGTGACGCCGCGCTACCATGCAAGGGAGACCGCCGTGCGCCGCGCCGGGCTGGAGCATGCCCATGTGGTGATGGGTTCGGCAACGCCGTCGGTGGATGCTTCTTACGCCTGCGAGACGGGAGCGTACGCGCTGTTCCGGATGGATGCGCGGTACGGAAATGCAGCACTTCCGTCCGTATGGATCGCGGATATGCGGGAAGAATTACAGATGGGAAACCGTTCGATTCTGTCCGGAAAACTGCGGGAAGAGATCGAAAAACGGCTTGAAAAAAAGGAACAGGTTGTACTGTTTCTGAACCGCAGAGGCTATGCGGGCTTCGTCTCGTGCCGTGCATGCGGCCATGTGATGAAATGCCCGCACTGCGATGTATCACTGACAGCACACAATAACGGAAAGCTCGTCTGCCATTACTGCGGTTATGAAACACCGCAGGTACATGCGTGCCCGTCGTGCGGTTCCCCGTACATCGGCGGCTTCCGTGCCGGCACACAGCAGATCGAGCAAAACGTGAAAAAGCTGTTTCCAAAGGCACGCGTTCTTAGGATGGACGGCGACACGACAAAAACGAAAAACAGTTATGAAGAAATCCTGTCCTCATTTGCGGCGGGGAAGGCCGATATCCTGATTGGAACCCAGATGATCGTAAAAGGCCACGATTTCCCGAATGTCACGCTGGTGGGAGCGCTGGCGGCGGATCTCTCCCTGAATGCAGTCGATTACCGTGCCGGGGAGCGTACGTTCCAGCTGCTGACGCAGGCAGTCGGCCGCGCCGGAAGAGGCGAAAAGCCGGGAATGGCAGTCATTCAGACGTACCATCCGAACATTACAGCATTCAGACGGCGGCAGAGCAGGATTACGGGACATTTTACGAGAAAGAAATGGACTACCGCCGTCTGATGGGATATCCCCCGGCGGCGGAGCTTCTGGCGATCCACGGAGCCGGGGAGGATGAAGCGCATCTGACGCAGGCGATGGAATACATTCGCAGATATCTCATCCGCATCCGGGGAAACCGCGAAGTCCAGATCATCGGCCCGGCAAGTGAGGCAGTGTCGAAAATCAATGACCTGTACCGCATGGCCGTGTATGTACGCGCGCCGCAGGAAGAGGTGCTGGCAGGGCTGCGGGAAAAACTGGAGCGGTATATCGAGATTAACAAAGGCTTCCGTACCGTTTATTTACAGTTTGACTTCAGCAGAAAGTATTAGTTTTTTCATACTGTTTACACATAGATTATTTATAATAGAAGAGCAAAAGAAAGGAAAAGAATTATGGCAATCAGAGAAATCAGAGTCGTAGGCGACCGCGTATTAACGAAAAAATGCAGACCGGTGGAGAAGATGACACCAAGAATCAGCGAGCTGATCGACGACATGTTTGACACCATGTATGAGGCAAACGGTGTCGGCCTTGCCGCACCGCAGGTCGGCATCTTAAAGAGAATCGTAGTCATGGATGTGGATGGAACCCCACATCTTCTGATCAATCCGGAAATCCTGGAGACTTCTGGAAGCCAGACAGGAGCAGAAGGATGCTTAAGCCTTCCGGGAAAATCCGGTACAGTAACCCGTCCGAATTACGTAAAGGTAAGAGCGCTGGACCGCGACATGCAGCCGTTTGAACTGGAGGGAACAGAACTTCTTGCCCGCTGCATCTGCCACGAGTGTGATCACCTCGACGGACATATGTATACAGAAAAAGTAGAAGGCGAACTCTGGGACAACACGTACGATGAGTATGAGGAGTACGAGGACGAAGAGTAAGTCTTAAAATAAAGGAGATGACTTCAGATGAAAGTGGTATTTATGGGAACCCCGGATTTCTCCGTGGGAACACTTGAGGCACTCGTGGAGGCCGGTTATGAGATCACAGGCGTTGTGACCCAGCCGGACAAACCGAAGGGCCGCGGAAAACAGATGATGCCGACACCGGTGAAAGAGGCAGCCGAAAAACACGGCCTTCCGGTCTATCAGCCGCGCCGCGTGCGGGATGCAGAGGCGATCGAGGAAATCCGGAAAATGGAGCCGGATGTGATCGTTGTCGTTGCATTCGGCCAGATTATTCCAAAAGAGATTTTGGACATGCCGAAATACGGATGCATCAACGTTCATGCCTCCCTGCTTCCGGCTTACCGCGGAGCAGCGCCGATCCAGTGGGCTGTCATGAACGGCGATGAAGTGAGCGGCGTAACCATTATGAAGATGGATGAAGGCCTCGACACAGGCGATATGCTGACGAAAGTGGAAGTTCCGCTTGCAGCAGATGAGACCGGCGGCAGTCTCTTTGACAAGCTCGCCGCAGCCGGAGCAAAACTTCTGGTGGAGACACTTCCAAAACTTGAAAAAGGCGAAGTGACACCGGAAAAACAGCCGGAGATAAGCACCACAGAGTATGCGCGGATGATCAAAAAAGAAGACGGAAAGATCGACTGGACGAAGAGTGCCGTTGAGATCGAACGTCAGATCCGTGCGATGAGCCCGTGGCCGAGTGCTTTTACAAAAGTAAACGGAAAGAATCTGAAAATCTGGGGTGCCAAAGTCATTGCCATGTTCGGCGGCGATCTGTTCTCGAAAATTCCGGGACAGAATCCGACGAAGAGTGCCGGAAAAGTCTGGGTGGCAGATGAGACAGGCCTCCATGTAAAGACGGGAGACGGCATTCTGGTGATCGAGGAGCTGCAGCTCGAAGGAAAGAAACGGATGAAAGCCGCCGATTTCCTGCGCGGCTATGCGATCGAGCCGGGTACCAGACTTGGCGAATAAAAGAGAAAAAGCAACCTGAAGTTGAGGCGGGGAACGGCACAGCGGTGTGATGGCTGCTGTGCCTGAGAAAAAAAGGAGAAAAACGATATGGGACTTTTTTATGACAGTACGTATCTGCTGGTGATTCTTGCCGCACTGATTTCCATGGCGGTATCCGCCCGCATGAACACGATTTTCAGCAAATATCAGACCGTCCGCTCGTACAGCGACATGACGGGACGCGAGGCGGCGATGCGCATTCTGCATCAGGCCGGCATCTACGATGTGACCGTCCGCCACGTATCCGGTAAACTGACCGACCACTATGATCCGCGGACAAAAACCGTGAATTTATCGGATGCGGTTTACGATTCAACCTCGGTCGCAGCGATCGGCGTCGCAGCGCATGAGTGCGGCCATGCCGTACAGCACAATACGGATTACGTGCCGCTGAAAGTAAGAAGCGCCATTGTTCCGGCAGCGAACCTTGGATCCCAGCTTTTCTGGCCGCTGTTCCTGATCGGACTGATTTTCAGCCTTCCGATGCTTGTGAAAGCCGGGATCTGGCTGTTTGTGCTGGCACTGGCATTCCAGGTGGTAACACTTCCGGTCGAGTTCGATGCGTCGAGAAGAGCATTAAAAATGCTCAGTGAGGGCGGTATGGTGACAGAGACGGAACACGATGGAGTCAAGAAAGTACTCTGGGCTGCAGCCATGACATACGTGGCAGCGGTGATCGGTTCTCTGCTGCAGCTGCTCCGGCTGCTGATTTTATCCGGAGCATTTAGGAGAAATGATGACTGATACAATCAATACAAGAGAGCTGATTATGAACATTCTGCTTGAGATGGACAGGGAGAAAACACCCTGCCATCTTGCTGTAAGGGACGCCCTCGATAAATACCAGTTCCTGCCGCGTCAGGACCGTGCGTTTATCAAGCGGGTCTGCGAGGGAACCGTGGAATACGGCATCCAGAATGACTACATCATCAATCAGTATTCCAAAATCAAGATCAACAAATGCAAGCCGGTGATTCGTGCGATCTTACGGATGTCGGTGTACCAGATCCGTTTTCTTGACGCAGTACCGGATTCGGCAGTCGTCAATGAGGCGGTGAAACTGGCGGAAAAGAAGCATTTTTACAACTTAAAGGGCTTTGTCAACGGCGTTCTGCGCACGATCGTGCGGGAGAAAGATCATCTGCCGATGCCGAAGGAGAACAATACTACGCAGTATCTTTCCGTGAAATACTCCATGCCGGAATTTCTGGTTGAGGAGTTCGTATCCCAGTACGGAAAAGAAACGGCAGAAACGATGATGGCGGATTTCCTGAAAGAAAAACAGGTGACGATCCGTATCAACCGCTGGAACAATACGATCGAGGAGACGAAGAAAAGCCTGGAAAGCCAGGGGGCAGAGCTGGAAAAAGCGCCGTATCTTGGCGAGGCGTTCTATTTGAAAAACTTTGAGACGATCGCATCACTGAATGCCTTCCAGGAAGGCCGGTTCCAGATTCAGGATGTGAGCTCCATGATGGCGGCGCATCTGGCGGATCCAAAGCCGGGTGACCAGGTGCTGGATCTCTGCGCGGCACCGGGCGGAAAGAGCCTCCATGCAGCAGATAAAATGAGAAATCAGGGATGCGTGGAAGCGCGTGATCTCACCGAATACAAGGTCGATCTGATCCGGGAAAATGTGCAGAGAGCAGGTGTTTCCTGCGTCGTGCCGAAGGTAAAAGATGCGGAACAGCTCGATGCGGAATGGATCGGAAAAGCGGACGTTGTGATTGCAGACCTGCCGTGCACCGGATACGGCGTCATCGGCAGAAAGCCGGATATCAAATATTATGCTTCAAAAGAAAAAGAAGAGGAGCTGGTACGGATTCAGCGGGCAATCCTTGCAAATGCCGCATCGTACGTAAAGCCGGGCGGCACACTGCTGTACAGCACATGTACCGTCAACAGAAAAGAAAACGGCGAGAATGCCGCATGGTTTCTGGAACAGTTCCCGTTTGAAGCAGTCAGTCTGGATGAACTGCTGCCGGATGAGCTGAAAAGCGGAGAAACGGCCAAAGGACAGTTGCAGCTGATCCCGGGGGTACACAAGACAGACGGATTTTTCCTTGCAAAATTCCGGAAAACAGAGGAAGGACGGGCGTAACAGATGGATATTAAATCAATGACCTTAGACGAATTAAAGGACGCCTGCCAGCAGATGGGAGAAAAGCCGTTCCGTGCCAAACAGTTATACGACTGGATGCATCATCGTCTGGCGGGCAGCTACGATGAGATGACGAATCTCTCGCTTGCCTTCCGGGAAAAATTAAAGGAACAGTATCCGCTTACCTGTCTCGAAAAAGTGCAGGTGCAGGAGTCCAAAATCGACGGAACGAGAAAATACCTGTTCCGCCTTAGCGACGGCAACGTGATCGAGAGCGTCTGGATGAAGTACCACCACGGAAATTCCGTCTGCATCTCATCCCAGGTCGGCTGCCGGATGGGCTGCCGCTTCTGCGCGTCCACAATCGGCGGACTCGTGCGGTGCCTGACTCCGTCGGAGATGCTCGACCAGATTTACCGGATTTGGGAGGACACCGGGGAGCGGGTCTCCAATCTGGTTGTCATGGGAACGGGTGAGCCGATGGACAACTACGACAATCTGGTGCGCTTCGTGCGGCTGCTTTCGAGCCAGGAAGGACTCAACATCAGCCAGAGAAACATCACCGTTTCCACCTGCGGAATCGTGCCGAATATGTACAAATTGGCAGATGAGGGACTCCAGATCACCCTGGCACTTTCCCTTCATGCGCCGAACGATGAAAAGCGCCGCGAGCTGATGCCGATTGCCAATAAATATTCCATTGATGAAATTCTCGATGCATGCCGCAATTACTTTGCAAAAACAGGCCGTCGGATTACATTTGAGTACTCTCTCGTTGGCGGGAAAAATGACAGCGAAGCCGATGCAAAAGAGCTTTCCGCGCGGATTTCGGATATCAACTGTCATGTAAATCTGATCCCGGTCAACCCGATCAAAGAGCGCGATTACGTGAAATCAACGAAAAAAGTCGTAGAGAATTTCAAAAATAAACTTGAAAAATACGGAATTAATGTTACTATTAGAAGGGAAATGGGCGCTGATATTGACGGAGCCTGTGGACAGTTAAGAAAAAGTTTTATTGATAAATCAAACGAACAGCCGTAAAAAAGCGGCTGTCAATACAGGAGAAAAAGCATGAAGGTATTTTCTGCAACCGATATCGGACAGAAACGGACGATGAACCAGGATTTTGTGTTTGCCTCCGCCTCTCCGGTCGGAAACCTTCCGAACCTCTTTGTCGTTGCAGACGGCATGGGAGGCCATAACGCGGGCGATTTTGCTTCGCGTTACGGTGTTTCTGTACTGGTGGAATCTGTAAAAAGAGATACGAATTTCAACCCGGTGCGGATCATTCGGCATGGAATTGAAGCAGCAAACAGCCAGATTTTTGAGCAGGCAAAACGAGATATATCCATGGAAGGCATGGGTACGACGATGGTAGTAGCTACGGTTGTCGGCAACTATGCCTACGTTGCAAACGTAGGAGACAGCAGGCTGTATCTGGCAGCAGATGGCACGTTTGACCAGGTGACGCAGGACCATTCCCTGATCGCAGAGATGGTGCGCCTTGGAGAACTCACTCCCGAGCAGGCGCGGAATCACCCGGACAAAAACATTATTACCAGAGCAGTAGGCACACAGGATACCGTAAAGATTGATTTCTTTGACATTCAGCTTGAAGAGGGCAATCAATTGGTGATGTGCTCGGACGGCCTTTCCAACATGGTAACGGATGAGGAGATTTTCGAACTCATCTGCCGAGAAGACGGTGAGGACAAGGCGAAACGTTTAATTGATAAAGCAAATGCAAATGGCGGCAGAGACAATATCGCAGTCATTGTCGTTGAACCATTTACAAACGAGGTGAAAGAATGTTAAAAGAGGGCGTTATTTTAGGAGAACGATATGAGATCATAAGCCGGATCGGTTCCGGCGGTATGGCTGATGTCTACAAAGCAAAAGACCACAAGCTGAACCGCATGGTGGCCGTCAAGGTTTAAAACCGGAATTCCGGGAGGATAAAACCTTTATCCGCAAGTTCCGCACGGAGGCACAGGCCGCAGCAGGACTGTCCCATCCGAATATTGTAAACGTGTACGATGTCGGGGAGGACCGCGGCGTTTACTATATCGTCATGGAGCTTGTCGAGGGAATTACTCTGAAGGATTACATTGACCGCAAAGGAAAACTGAGCGTAAAAGAGGCGACCAGCATCGCCATTCAGGTTTCCCTTGGTCTTGAAGCAGCACACAACCGCAATATTGTACACCGCGATGTCAAACCGCAGAACATCATCATTTCCACAGACGGAAAAGTAAAACTTTCCGACTTTGGTATTGCAAAGGCAACTTCTTCCAATACGATCAGTTCGAACGTTATGGGAAGCGTACATTACAGCTCTCCGGAGCAGGTGCGCGGCGGATATTCGGACTATAAGAGTGATATCTATTCCCTTGGTATCACCATGTACGAGATGGTAACCGGAAGAGTGCCGTTTGACGGCGACACCACCGTTGCCATCGCAATCAAGCATCTACAGGAGGAGATTGAATCTCCATCCAAATATACCCCGAACCTTCCGTTCGCACTGGAGCAGATCATCTTAAAATGTACCCAGAAGAGCCCGGACCGCCGTTACAACAACATGGCGGAGCTGATCGATGACCTGAAGCATTCGCTGATGGAGCCGCAGGGCAACTTCGTAAAAGTAACTCCGTTAAGCTCCCACGCCGAGACCGTTATGGTATCCGCAGAGGAATTAAGCCAGATCCGTTCCGGCGCAGCAGCAAAAGCAAATGCGCAGACGGCAGAGGAGCCGGCCCGCAAGCGCTACAGCAAGATCGAGGATGAGGACGAGAACGAAGATTACAGCTACGAGGACGAAGAAGAAGAGGATGAGGACGAAGACGAGGATGACCGCGATTCCTATGATGAGGATGACGACGATTCCTATTACGACGATGAGGATGACGATGACAAAGCCGGAAACAAACTTGAGAAGATCATTACGATCGGCGGTTTTGCGATTGCAGCCATCATCATCTGCATGCTGATCTACTTCATCGCACAGGCAGCCGGCATTGTCGGCGGAAAAGGACCGACCGCAGCTTCTTCTGGTTCTGCATCATCATCGAGCAGCACGGAAGTTGTTTCTTCCAGCAGCAAAGAAGAGGAAAAAGTAACCGTTCCGGATCTGAGAAACAAAACAGAGGCAGATGCAGCCACACTGGCAAACAGCCTGAAGCTTGGCGTAGTCAATGGCGGAACCGAGGCATCGGATGTCATTGAGGCAGGAAAGATCTGCCGTCAGGATCTGACACCGGGAACGAAAGTTGATAAAAATGCAACGATTACGTATTATGTAAGCTCCGGAAAAGAAACCGTAACGATTCCGACCGGTATTGTGGGAACACAGAAAGACGCTGCAAGCGCTGCTCTGACCCAGCTTGGACTTCAGGTTTCTACCACGGAGGATTTCAGCGATACGGTTGCCGAAGGATATGTAATTTCCGTTGATCCGGCCGAAGGAAGCCAGGTTGCACCGGAATCCACCGTTACCCTCGTTGTCAGCAAGGGATCACAGGATGCGGAAGAGATTGCAATCCGTGATGTTATCGGTCTGGATGAGGAAACTGCAAAATCAATCCTGAGCGATTTCAATATTATTGTAAAAACAGGAACCAGCAGCAAGGTGGCCGAGGGTGAAGTCATGGAGGTTGACCCGGCAATCGGAACCAAAGTGAAGAAAGGTTCGGACGTTACGATTTATGTCAACAGCCCAAGTGCACAGCCAACAACGCCGGATGAAAATACACCGACCCCGACACCGGCCGAGCCGGGCGCAAATACCGCTACGGATGTTACCTGGTCCTGCAGCCAGACCTTAAGTGCGCCGGATCAGTATCAGGGTGGTATTGCAAAATTGAGCTGATCCAGGATGATGGAAACGGAAACGAGACCTCCATCACCATCATGGACGGACAGGCCATTACGAGCTGGCCGTATTCTGTCAACACCAACTGGAGTGCTTCATCGTCTGCTTCTTCTACCGGAAGAATCGTCTTCTATGAGATGGATTCGAGCGGAAGTTATCAGGCAATTGCACAGTACCCATCGGTTCCGTTGAGTGAAGGGTGAGTATGACAGGAAAGATTATGAAAGGAATTGCCGGATTCTACTACGTAGACGTAGAAGAATCCGGCATTTATGAGTGCAAAGCAAAAGGAATTTTCCGAAAGGAAGGCCAGAAACCGCTCGTCGGAGATCTTGTGGAAATCGAGATTCTGGATGAAGCGGAAAAAACAGGAAATATGACCCGGATTCTGCCGCGAAAGAATGAACTGATCCGTCCGGCAGTGGCCAATATCGATCAGGCGCTTGTGATTTTTGCGCTGGAAAATCCGACCCCGAACCTGACGCTTCTGGACCGTTTTCTTGTGATGATGGAACAGCAGAACGTTCCGACGGCAATCTGTTTCAATAAAAGAGATCTTGCGGGGGAAGATTACACAGACCATCTGCGAAGCGTCTATGAGAACTGCGGTTACCGTGTCTTTACGGTGAGTGCAGCGAAAGAGCAGGGCATGCAGGAAGTGGAAGCATACCTGAAAGGGAAAACAACGGTGGTAGCCGGTCCGTCCGGCGTCGGAAAATCTTCGATCACAAACCGGATGCAGAAAGAAATCCAGATGGAGACCGGAGAGATCAGCAAAAAGCTGAAAAAAGGAAAACACACGACGCGCCATTCCCAGATGATCCCGATCGACCATGAGACGTATCTGTGCGATACGCCGGGGTTCAGCTCGCTTTATACAACCGATATGGAAAAAGAGGAGCTGAAAAACTTTTTCCCGGAATTTCATCCGTACGAAGGAAAATGCCGTTTCCTCGGCTGCATCCACGGAAAAGAGCCGGGCTGTGCCGTCAAAGAGGCACTGGAACAGGGAAATATCAGCAAAGAAAGATTTGAAAACTATACCATGTTCTATGAAGAACTGAAAGAACAGGAAAAGAGGAGATACTAGCATGAGCCGAGTATATCAGTTGGCACCTTCTATTTTATCCGCAGACTTCAACCGTCTCGGAGAACAGATCCAAAGGGTAGAGAAAGCAGAGTGCCGGTGGCTTCATATCGATATTATGGATGGAATGTTTGTACCATCCATTTCGTTTGGAATGCCGGTGGTAAAGTCGATCCGAAAAGAAAGCAGTCTGTATTTTGATGTTCATATGATGGTAAAGGACCCGGAGCGGTACGTAGAAGAATTTCAAAGCTGCGGGGCGGATATGATCACGGTTCACGCGGAGGCATGCCGCGATCTGGCAGAAACCGTGAAAAAGATTCATGAAACAGGCGCAGATGCCGGAGTTGCCGTAAATCCGGATACGCCGCTTTCTGCGGTTACGGACGTGATGGATCAGGTAGAAATGATTCTGATTATGAGCGTTTATCCTGGCTTCGGCGGCCAGAAGTATATCCCGGAGTCGACGGAGAGGATCCGTACGCTCCGCAGAATGCTGGATGAAAAGGGACTGGAGCATGTGCACATTCAGGTCGATGGCGGCATCAACCGCGCGACCATCGATGAAGTCCTTGCGGCAGGTGCCAACATCATCGTGGCAGGCTCTGCTGTATTTGGCAGCAACATCGAGCAGAACGTGCGCGAGCTGCAGGAAAAAATTTCTTCATACAGCAAAAAGGCAGAATAAGATACAAAAAGACAGAAAAAAGAGGCAGGGAAACGTGAGAACATGTATTATTTCGGGAGGGATGATCGAACCGGATTTTGCCTTCCCATATCTTCAGAAACAGCAGTTTGATATTATCCTGGCAGCAGACCGGGGACTGGAGTTCTGCTACCATTACCAGATTATGCCGACGTATATTCTGGGAGATTTTGACAGTTTATCTCCGGAGATTTTAAATTATTACAAGGAGAACCATGTCGCACCGATCCGGGAATTTAATCCCATGAAGGACAATACGGACACGGACATCGCATTTCAGCAGGCGATTGTTCTGGGAAGCAGTGAAATCACGATCCTCGGAGCAACAGGAGGAAGACTCGACCATTTCTTAAGTATTGTGCAGAACCTGAAAACGGCATGGGAGAAGAAAATTCCGGCTTACATCGTGGACAGCCGCAATCTGATTACGATTCCGGTGGAAACTTCGTTTGAAATCCGGAAAGAAGATCAGTTCGGAAAGTACGTTTCGTTCTTCCCGCTGGAAAAGGAAGTCGCATCCATCACCCTGGAGGGCTTCGCCTACCCGCTCGACCATCACTATCTGCCGAATACTTCGGGTGGTCTGTGCGTGAGCAATGAGATCGTCGAGGAGACCGCGCATGTATCGTACGAGGGCGGCATTCTTCTGATGGTACAGTCAAGAGATTAAAATCCATTGAAATCAAAGAGCCCGTGTGCTATAATTTATAGTTGCATTGGGCTCTTTTTGTGCATAAAAAGAACCCGAACAGAAAAAGAAGCGAAAAATAAAAACAAAGGAGATATAGATTACTATGAAATTAGGTATCGTGGGCCTTCCGAACGTCGGAAAAAGTACACTTTTCAATTCCCTGACCAAAGCAGGAGCAGAGAGCGCAAACTATCCGTTCTGTACCATTGACCCGAATGTCGGCATCGTGCCGGTTCCGGACAAGCGTCTGCAGCAGCTCGGAGATTTCTATCAGTCCAAGAAAGTAACACCGGCTGTCATCGAGTTCGTTGACATCGCAGGTCTTGTAAAAGGTGCATCCAAAGGAGAGGGACTTGGAAACCAGTTCCTTGCCAATATCCGTGAGGTAGACGCTATCGTTCACGTTGTCAGATGTTTCGAGGATCCGAACGTTATCCACGTAGACGGCAGCATTGATCCGCTCCGTGATATCGAGACCATCGACCTTGAGCTGATCTTCGCCGACCTTGAGGTACTCGAGCGCCGTATTTCCAAAACTGCAAAATCTGCAAGAATGGACAAAGAGGCAGCAAAAGAGCTCGAATTCCAGGAGCGTCTGAAAAAACTGCTCGAGGACGGAAAAGATGCCATCCTGATGGAGCTGCAGAACGAGGACGAGGAGAAATGGATCGCAGAGTACAACCTGCTGACCAGTAAACCGGTCATCTACGCAGCAAACGTAGCAGAGGATGATCTCGCTGACGACGGTGCAAACAACTCCTATGTACAGTCCGTCCGCGAATATGCAAAAGAGCACAACAGCGAAGTATTCGTCATCTGCGCCGAGATCGAGGCAGAAATCTCCGAACTCGAAGAGGATGAGAAAAAAATGTTCCTCGAGGATCTTGGTCTTACCGAGTCCGGCCTGGAAAAACTGATCGCAGCAAGCTACCGTCTGCTCGGCCTCATGAGCTTCCTTACAGCAGGAGAGGATGAGACCCGTGCATGGACCATCAAAGTCGGAACAAAAGCACCGCAGGCAGCCGGAAAAATCCACACCGATTTCGAGCGCGGATTCATCAAAGCCGAGGTTGTCAATTATCAGGATCTGCTCGACTGCGGTTCCTACGCAGGAGCAAGAGAGAAAGGCCTTGTGCGTATGGAAGGAAAAGATTACATTGTCCGCGACGGCGATGTCATCCTGTTCCGTTTCAACGTTTGATAAGTAATAATAAGAGAGAATATAAGTTATGGATATGGAAATTAATTTTCCCAATCTCGGGATCTATCTCGACCATGTGGGAAAAAGCATCAGTATTTTCGGATTTTCCATCGCCTATTACGGCATCGTGATCGTAACCGGTATGATGATTGCGATCTGGATTGCCCAAAGAGAGGCAAAGCGGACAGGGCAGAACCCGGAGCAGTACCTCGATCTTGCGATGATCGGCATCGCAGCCGGTATTCTCGGGGCGCGGATTTACTACGTTATATTTGCCTGGGACTATTATAAGGATGATCTTTTGAGTATTTTCAACATCCGCCAGGGCGGACTTGCCATCTACGGCGGCATCATCGGTGCCTGCATTGCGGTGGTGATTTACAGCAGAAAGAAGAAACAGAACTTCAGCCTTCTGATGGATACCGCGAGCATGAGCATCGTGTTCGGTCAGATTATGGGACGGTGGGGAAACTTCTTTAACCGTGAGGCATTCGGTGACTACACTAACAACCTGTTTGCGATGCAGCTTCCGGTTTCCGCGGTCCGTGCCAATGAAATCACACAGAAAATGTGGGATCATGTGGTGACGGTAAACGGCGTCGAGTATATTCAGGTGCATCCCACCTTTTTATATGAAAGTTTATGGAATGTGGGTGTCCTGCTTTTTCTTTTCTGGTTTCGGAAAAGAAAAAAATTTAACGGCGAAGTGTTCCTGATGTATCTGATAGGATACGGCCTTGGAAGAATCTGGATCGAGGGACTCCGCACCGACCAGCTTCTGCTTCCGGTGGTGGGACTTCCGGTTTCCCAGCTCCTTTCGGGGTGCCTTGTGGTGGGATGTACCATCCTGGTGGTATGGAAACGAAAAAAATTATCATCCGGTGGGGAGACAGCCCATTCTTAAGGATAAAACCAGTGAAAAAAACAGAATAAAAATACAGAAAAAGGGAAAACCGGCAAAAAAGGTTTTCTCTTTTTTGATACAAAATTGGTATAAAAAAGGCGGAAAATGCGCATAAAAATGTTGCATTTTGGGGAAAATCTTAAAAATGAAATAGAAAAAAGACCTTGCTATTTTCCCTGAGTTGATATAGAATAAAAATATAAGTGGTAGAAAGTGGTGAAAAGTGGTGCGTTGTGGAGCGGATGTGGCAGTCTGGCTGCGGCGCGATACATGAAGTGGTGCGTGGGGAGACCGCCATTTCAGGTGATAAGAGGGTTTTCATTATGTTCATGGGAGAGTACAGTCATACGATTGACGCGAAGGGAAGATTGATCATACCGTCCAAGTTCAGAGAACAGCTGGGAGAAGAGTTTGTACTGACGAAGGGATTGGACGGATGCCTTTCCATTTACCCAAACGACGAATGGGCTGCCTTTGAAGAGAAGCTGAGAGCCTTACCACTTACAAACAAAAACGCCAGAACTTTTTCCCGTTTCTTTGTAGCAGGTGCTACGTCATGTGAACTGGACAAGCAGGGGAGGATTCTCGTACCGGCAACGCTGCGGGAATTTGCTGGTCTGGAAAAAGATGTAGTCCTTACCGGAAATATCAACCGGATTGAAATCTGGAGCAAGGAAAAATGGAACGAAAACAGCAATTATGATGATATGGATGCCATCGCCGAATCAATGGAAGAGATGGGCATTGTGATCTGATCTGTTTCGTTGGGATACAGGAGATGACCATGGAATTTTCGCATACATCAGTATTACTGAAGGAAACCATTGAAAACCTTAAGATAAAACCGGACGGAATCTACGTGGACGGGACGTTGGGAGGCGCTGGACATTCCAGTCATATATGTGAGCGCTTATCTGCCACGGGGAGATTAATAGGCATAGATCAGGACGAAGCTGCGATAGCTGCTGCGGGTAAACGCCTGGAACCATATCAGAACCAGGTCACGATTATCCGCAGCAATTATTGCGATATGGTTCCGCGTCTTGCCGAAATCGGAGTCACCGGGGTAGACGGAATCCTGCTGGATCTTGGAGTTTCATCCTATCAGCTGGATAATGCAGAGCGTGGATTCACATACCGTGAGGATGTTCCGCTGGATATGCGGATGGATCAGAGAAATGCTCTTTCCGCGTACGAAGTCGTGAACGATTACAGTGAAGAGAATCTTTCGCGTATTCTCCATGAATATGGAGAAGAGCGTTTTGCAAGAAAAATTGCACACAATATATGCGTAAGCCGGCAGCAGGCGCCGATTCGAACAACTGGGGAGTTAATCGAAATCATCAAGCGCTCGATTCCGGCAAAAATAAGGGCGACGGGCGGCCATCCGGCCAAGAGAACCTTTCAGGCAATCCGTATCGAAGTGAACCAGGAACTTACCGTTCTGTCGGAGTCACTGGACGGCATGATTGATCTCTTAAATGACGGTGGAAGACTTTGTGTCATCACCTTTCATTCTCTGGAAGACCGTATCGTAAAAAACATTTTCAGAAAAAACGAGCATCCATGTACGTGTCCGCCGGAATTTCCGGTCTGTGTATGCGGAAAGAAGTCCAAGGGAACCGTAGTAACTCGGAAACCGATCTTGCCGGGAGAAGAGGAAATGGAAACAAATCCCCGTTCCAAGAGCGCAAAACTGCGCGTCTTTGAACGAAAAGTGTGACGGCTCGGCACGAAGGAGACAGAGAAGTTATGGCCAGACGGGCAGATGGAAGGGTAAATTCGACAGATAGAACGAAACGTTATACGCCAGATACGTTTGAGGACGGAAGTGCGGTACGGCGTCTTGCAGCACAGCCGCAGGAAGCACCAAAAGAAGCACGGCCTCTGAAATCGGGTGTGAGCAGCCAGACAAGAAGAAACCGGGCACGGGCGACACAGATCAGCGCGGGCTACGCTGTTTTTCTTGCCATTGTCTGCACACTGTGTATCGCGGCGTGTGTTGCGTATGTCAAGTTGCAGACCGTGGTTACCACGCAGGCGGAAGACATTACCAGCAAAGAAAAAGAATTGAGCGATCTGAAGGCGGACAATGACGCCTATTACAATACAACGGTTGCCTCCGAAGATCTTGAGGCAGTCAAAGAAGCAGCACAGAACCGGCTCGGCATGAAATATGCAGATGAGTCCAGGTAATTTATTTCGATGATTCAGAAAACAGCTATGTGAGACAGTATCAGGATGTTCCGGATGCGAAATAGGTGAAAACGTGAGTAAACAGAAAAAAAATAAAAAACGAAGCGGGGCATTCCGGAGACGGAAGACAAGTGGGCGTATGAGCAGAAAACTGGTAGCACTCTTTTTGGGAGTGATGCTGGTTTTTGTTGCTTTAGCGATTGACATTACGTATGTGAATGCCACAAAGGGAGAAAAATACGAAAGACAGGTTTTAAGCCAGACGCAGCAGTCCTACGACAGCAGGACAATTCCATTCCAGAGGGGAAGTATCACCGACCGGAACGGAACGATTCTGGCAACGAGTGAGAAGGTTTACAACGTTATTCTCGACTGTAAACTTGCCAATACGACGGTAAAAGATGAAGAAAAGAACGATACCCATCCGTACGTCGATCCGACCGTAGCAGCACTGGTTGAATACTTCGGACTCGACGAGACGGATATCCGGGATCGTCTGACCGGCGAAACGACAAAAGAAAGCCAGTACCAGGTTCTCGCCAGAGAGGTCTCGATGGACGCGAAAAAAGCGTTTGAGGCCTATGTGGACGAGTACGCGGACAAAAAGAACAAGGAGCTCGATGAGAACGAGCAGGCGGAAAAAGCATACCGTGCCAACATCCGCGGCGTCTGGTTCGAGGAATCCTACCACAGAACGTATCCGTTAAATTCACTTGCCTGCGATCTGATCGGCTTTACGTATTCAGGAGACACGGCAGACTGGGGAATCGAAGGGTATTATTCCAGTATCTTAAATGGCGTGAATGGCCGCCAGTTCGGCTATTACAACGAAGATGCGGATATGGAACAGACGATCATCGAGCGCAGCCGGGCAAAAACGTGGTTACAACGATTGATGTAAATATTCAGAAGATCATCCGCACGGCGATCGAGAATTACAATGAGCGGATTCATGTCCAGAACGGCGCGGACGAATCGGACACTGAGACGAACCGTCAGACAAAAGCGGCAAAGAATATCGGCGTTGTCGTGATGGATCCGAACAATGGAGAGATTCTTGGTATGGATTCTTCCGACTGGTATGACCTGAACAATCCAAGAGATCTGACACCGTTCTATTCGAAGGAAGAAATTGATGCGATGAACGATAACGAGACAATGGAGGCTTTGAGTGCCATCTGGAAAAACTACTGTATTTCCGATGCATATGAGCCAGGTTCCACGGCAAAACCGATGAACGTGGCGGCGGCATATTCCCTCGATGTAATCGATGATGATACCCTGTTTGACTGTGAGGGGTTTGAGACGATTGCAGGGCAGATGATCCGCTGCGGAGCTTATCCGGGAACACATGGCGTACAGACACCGGCCGATGTACTGAAAAACTCCTGCAACGCTGGTATGATGCAGATCGGACAGAAGATGGGAGCAGCGGAATTTCTCCGCTATCAGGATATTTTCGGTTTCGGCAGTCTGACAGGAATTGACCTGCCGGGTGAGGCGTACGGCCTGGTTCACACGGAGGATACCATGGGACCGACCGAGCTTGCAACGAGTACATTCGGACAGGGCTATACCGTGACGATGGTACAGCAGGCAGCTGCGTTTTCCTCTCTGATCAACGGAGGCAATTATTACCAGCCGCATGTGATGAAGACGATCACGGACAGCACAGGAGCTGTTGTTGAGAGCAATGAGCCGAATCTGGTGCGTCAGACGGTTTCCGCGGAAATCAGCGATAAAATGAGAAGTTTCCTCCAGGGAGTCGTGACCGATGGAAGCGGCCAGAGTGCAAAGGTTGCCGGTTACACGATGGGAGGAAAAACAGGTACTGCACAGAAGTATCCGCGAGGCAATGGAAAATATCTCGTTTCCTTTATCGGATTTGCACCGGTAGAAAACCCGAAAGCTGTTGTTTACGCGATTGTGGACGAGCCGGATGTAGAAAATCAGGCGAACAGTGTGCTGGCACAGGAGATCGTAAAAGAGATCTACACAGAACTGCTGCCGTATTTGAACGTATTCCCGGATGATACGGACGGTGTGACGGGCGAAGGCTCCGAGACCGGAACGGATGATCCAAACGTAGCGGCACCGGTACAGGAAGACGATACGGAAAACAGTGCTGAAAACAGCAATATCGAGAACGGCGGTCTGACAAACGCCGAGCTGGATCTCATCAATGAAGAGTAAAAAAACATAAAAAACAAAAGACATAACCCCATAGCAGTTTCCATATAGTGTTATCATAATGGATTCGGCTATGGGGTATTCTATGCGTAAAAACAAAACGTATCACCGGAAAAAGACGGTTCTTCTGTGGGTACTCTGCATGGGAATGATGGTCGGACTTGCCGGGCGGCTGGTGTATCTGTGTGTGTTCCGGTCCGTCTATTATTCCGAGAAGGCGGATGATCTGCACGAGCGGGAGCGCGGGATCAAGGCGGCGCGCGGCCGGATTCTTGATGCAAACGGGGAAGTTCTCGCGGCAAACCGCACGGTCTGTACGATTTCCGTGATCCACAGCCAGATTGAGGAGCCGGAGGCGGTGATTGCGATGCTGGTAAAAGAGCTTGGAATTTCGGAGGAGACGGCGCGGAAACGCGTGGAGAAGCGGTCTTCAATCGAGCGTGTCAAGACGAATGTGGACAAGGAGACGGGTGATACCATCCGGTCGTACGGATACGCGGGGGTAAAAGTGGATGAGGATTTCAAGCGGTATTACCCCAAAGGGAAGCTGGCGTCGCGCGTTATCGGCTTCACCGGAGGCGATAATCAGGGCATCATCGGACTGGAGGTGGAATATGAGGAAATTTTAAAAGGAATCAACGGAAAAATCCTGACGACAACGGATGCGCGCGGGATTGAGCAGAACGGCATCGGGGAGAGCCGCCAGGAGCCGGTGGCGGGAAGGGACTTAAAGGTCAGCCTGGATGTCAATATCCAGGCGTACTGCCAGCAGGCAGCGGAAAAGGCGATGGCAGAAAAACAGGCGGACAGCGTCTCGATTCTTCTTATGAATCCGCAGAACGGAGAAATCTATGCCTGTGTCAATGTGCCGGAGTTCGACCTCAACGATCCGTTCACGCTGCAGCAGGATACAACGGGACTTTCGGAAAAAGAAATTCAGGATCTGCTGAACCAGATGTGGCGGAATGCCTGCATCAACGATACGTACGAGCCGGGATCTACCTTTAAGATCATCACGATGTCGGCGGGACTTTCGGAGGGCGTTGTGTCGCCGAACGATTCGTTTTTCTGTCCCGGCTACAAAATCGTGGAGGACCGCCGGATCCACTGCCACAAGCGGACGGGACACGGAGCCGAAAACTTCGTGCAGGGCGCGCAGAACTCGTGCAACCCGGTGTTCATTGAAGTGGGGCTGCGGCTCGGTGTGGAAAAGTTCTGTGATTACTTCCGGAATTTCGGCCTGATGGAAAAGACGGGGATCGATCTGCCGGGCGAGGCATCGACGATTATGCACAAGGAGGAAAACATCGGAGAGGTTGAGCTTGCGACGATGGCATTCGGCCAGTCCTTCCAGATCACGCCGATCCGCCTGGCGGCGACGGTCTCTGCGCTCGTCAACGGCGGAAAAATGGTGACGCCGCATGTCGCAACGGATGTGCTCGATGAAGAAGGAAATGTTGTAAAGCATCTGAATTTTCCGGAAAAGAAGGGGTTCTTTCGGAAGAAACTTCCAGGACGGTGCGCGAAATTCTGGAAAGCGTCGTTTCAGAAGGGTCTGGAAAGAATGCGTACCTCGAGGGATATTCCATCGGCGGAAAGACGGCAACTTCGCAGACACTTCCGCGGAGCGCCAACCGCTATATTTCCTCATTCCTCGGCTTCACCCCGGCGGAGCATCCGACGGTGCTGGGGCTTTGCATTATCCGCAATCCGCAGGGCGTCTACTACGGCGGAACGATCTGCGCGCCGGTGATCCGCGATATCTTTTCCAATGTACTTCCGTATCTCGGTATTGGACACAATTCTCAGGAAACCTGAGAATTGTGTCCTTCGCAGCCCTCATTTAAAGTTTTGCTTCGCAAAAGGAGGGCTGCTCACACCTGAATCACTTTCTTACGCAGCGAAACAGCAAGTGTTTCACTGCTGAGCGAACCGTAACTTGGATTATAAAAGAAGGTTGCGAAACAGAACAAAAAGCTATATACTGAATAGGCTGGAGAAAATATTTTGACATGCCTGTTCCGTACACAATCCGTACAAAAAGGAAGAGGTGCGTCTATGAAAAGAGAAATGATCCTGCCGGTTCTTCTTTCCTTTGGCATCAGCCTGGCGCTGGGGCCGGTTCTGATCCCGTTTCTGCGAAAAGTCAAAGCGGGGCAGAAGGAGCGGGAAGAGGGTGTGCCGAGCCACCAGAAAAAAGCGGGAACCCCGACGATGGGCGGCGTGATGTTTCTGGCGGCGTTTACCGCAGTTTCCCTCCTTTTCCGGAAAGAGGGAGCGGAAGTGGTTCCGGTGCTGTTTCTGACGCTTGGTTTTGGCCTGATCGGCTTTCTCGATGACTATCTGAAAGTCGTGCTGCACCGCAGCGACGGGCTGTACCCGAAGCAGAAAATGGCACTGCAGGCAGTGATTACAGCAGTCTTTCTGTGGTATTTGGCGCGTTTTTCCGGAATTTCCCTCCGGATGCGCATTCCGTTCCTTCCAGGCAAAGAGCTGGACGCAGGGATTTTTACGATTCCGTTTCTCGCCTTTGTGATTCTTGGAACGGTCAACGGTGTCAACTTTACCGACGGCCTTGACGGACTGGCGGCGAGTGTGACGATTTTAAATGCTGTTTTCTTTTCCGTGGCATCGATCGGCCTCGGAAACGGTGTTTCCCCGTCCCCGCTTGCGGTTATCGGGAGTCTGCTGGGGTTTCTGGTATTCAATGTATTTCCTGCCCGCGTCTTTATGGGTGATACCGGAAGTCTGGCACTCGGCGGTTTCGTCTCGGGAATGGCGTGTTTCTTACGTCTCCCCTTATTTCTGCCGCTTGTGGGATTCATTTATATGATGGAGATTCTCTCTGTGATCCTGCAGGTGTCATTCTTCAAACTGACGAAGGGAAAACGGATCTTCAAGATGACGCCGATCCATCACCATTTCGAGCTGATGGGCTGGTCGGAGACACAGATTGTGACGGTGTTTGCTACAATCACAGCGATATTATGCCTGATCGCATTGATGGGGCTTTAAAATATGGAGGTAATCAAACATGATTTTCGCAGGAAAAAAAGTACTGGTTTTCGGAACCGGAAAGAGTGGAATTGCAGCGGAGGAGCTGCTGCACAAGAAAGGTGCTTCTGTCGTTCTTTACGATGGAAATGACAAACTCGAAAAAGAAGAAATCTTAAAAAAATTAGAGAGCCGTGACAGCGTGGAAGTTGTCTTAGGCGAGCTCCCGGAGGAGATGCTCGACAGCCTTGATCTTGTCGTTTTAAGCCCGGGCGTTCCGACGGATCTGCCGGTTGTCCTTAAAATGAAAGAAAAAGAGATCCCGGTCATCGGTGAAGTGGAGCTGGCGTATCAGGTAAGCCGCGGAAAAGTGCTTGCGATTACCGGTACCAACGGAAAGACCACCACAACATCGCTGCTCGGCGAGATCATGAAAGCATATCAGCCGGAAGTAAAAGTGGTCGGAAACATCGGAACCCCGTACACATCCGCAGCACTCGACACGACAGATGATACCGTAACGGTTGCCGAGATCAGCAGCTTCCAGCTGGAAACCATCAAAGAGTTCCATCCGGCGGCAAGTGCGATCACAAACATTACCGAGGATCATCTGAACCGCCATCACACGATGGAAGAGTATATCCGCGTGAAAGAGTGTATCACCGAAAATCAGACGATGGATGATCTCTGTGTGCTGAATTATGAGGACGAAATCCTGCGCCCGTTCGGCGAAAAACTGATGGCAGAGAAGAAAGTACAGGTGATGTACTTCTCAAGTCTGCGTGCGTTAAAGGACGGCATCTATTATCAGGACGGCGAAATCCGCATTGCAAAGAACGGCGAGACGGAGCTTCTGACCAGAACCGACGACTTAAAACTGCTCGGCCTACATAATTTTGAAAACGTCATGGTTGCTTCTGCAATGGCACTTCATGCAGGCGTGCCGATGGAAACTGTCCGCAAAGTCATTCAGGAGTTTGCAGGGGTAGAGCACCGCATCGAGTATGTCTGCGAGAAGGACGGCGTGGCATATTACAACGATTCCAAGGGAACGAATCCGGATGCGGCCATCAAAGGCATCCAGGCGATGAACCGCCCGACTCTGCTGATCGGCGGCGGCTACGACAAGCAGTCCACCTACGAAGAGTGGATTCAGGCATTCGATGGAAAGGTACGTTTCCTGGTTTTGATCGGAGATACGAAAGAGAAGATCGCAAAAGCGGCAAGAAGCGTCGGATTCAACGACATTATCATGGCAGACAACTTAAAAGAAGCCGTACAGATCTGCCACGACAAGGCAAATGCAGGGGATGCGGTTCTTCTTTCCCCGGCCTGCGCAAGCTGGGATCAGTTTAAGAGCTACGAGCAGCGCGGTGAGCTGTTTAAGGAGTACGTAAGAGCACTGTAAAAATGGTTACTGTTCACTCAGCAGTAAAACACTTGCTGTTTTACTGCGTAAGAACTGTAACTAAAAACGTCATATCAGGAAACTATCCCGCATAAGCTGAAAAAGAGCGAACGGCGGGTGTGGCGCGGATGCGGAAGGAAAAAGAGAAAAAAATAGATGGGACGCTGCTGGTGACGGTATGGATTCTGCTTGGCCTTGGACTTGTGATTCTGTACAGCGCCAGCGCGTATAACGGCCGGGTCAGATTCCATGACCCGGCTTATTATTTCAAGAAGCAGCTCTTTGCAAGTGCGCTCGGTGTGATCGGTATGTATGCGGTTGCAAAAATAGATTACCGGCGGCTGTTTGCACTGGCACCGTGGTTTTATGCGGCTTCCCTTGCGCTCTCGACGGCGGTGCTCTTTTTCGGAAGTGAGTACAACGGCTCGAAGCGGTGGTTAAAGCTTGGCCCCTTATCGTTCCAGCCCTCGGAATTTGCCAAGATGGCGGTGATTCTCTTCCTGCCCTGGGTGATGGAGCACACGAAAGGCCGGTCCGACAGTCTCTGGTTTATGACAAAGGCGGTGCTGTGCACTCTGCCGATTGCAGCGCTTGTCGGAAGCAATAACTTAAGTACGGCGATTATTTTGCTCGGAATCTGTGCGTTTCTGATCTTTATTTCACATCCGGGCTACCTGCCGTTTCTCGGAATCGGAGGCGCCGGCATCGGGTTTATTGCCGTTTTTCTAATGATAGAGAGCTACCGCCTTGAACGCCTTGCCATCTGGCGCAACCCGGAGGCGTACGAGAAGGGGTTCCAGACCATTCAGGGACTCTATGCGATCGGCAGCGGGAGAATCTTTGGCTGCGGGCTTGGAAAAGGGCTGCAGAAGCTTGGCTTTGTGCCGGAAGCGCAGAATGATATGATCTTTTCGATTATCTGTGAGGAGGGCGGACTGTTCGGCGCCTGCCTGGTGATCGCCGTGTTTGCGGTGCTGATCTGGCGCCTGATGGTCATTTCGATCCATGCGCGGGATCTTGGCGGAGCACTGATTGCGGGCGGAATTATGGGGCATATTGCGCTTCAGGTGATCCTGAACATCGCGGTTGTGACAAATACGATTCCGAATACCGGCATTACGCTGCCTTTTATCAGTTACGGCGGCACCTCCGTGCTGTTTCTGCTCGGCGAGATGGGGCTTGCCCTGTCGGTCTCGAGGGACACCGATTAAAAAGGCGGAAAAGCGCTGCAGAACGGGAACAAAACGGGAGTGTAATGCATACCGTAAAAAGAGAGGCCGGATGGGAGAGAACAGGTGGGAGTATATCAGATTCTCGGCGGAAGGCGGCTTTGCGGAACGGTAACAGTCCAGGGTTCCAAAAATGCCGTTCTTCCCATGATCGCGGCGGCGGTTCTGACAAAAGAGGAGGTCGTGCTGGAAGGCTGCCCGAAGATTTCCGATGTGGAGGATATGGCGGAGATTGTAAGAAGCCTTGGCGGAACAGTCTGGTGGGAGAGGAATGCGCTCCACCTGAACTGTGAAAAGATCGAAAAAAGCCGTGTGGAGGGAGCGCTTTCGAAGAGACTGCGCGCCTCTCTTTTGTTTCTGGGAAGTCTTCTTGCAAGGACAGGGGAGGCATACCTTGCAGGGGCCGGCGGCTGCCGGATCGGAAAGCGGCCGACGGACCTGCATCAGAGGGCAATGGAGCTTCTGGGAGCCGAGGTCTCGAGGAGGGCGGCACCATTCGGGCAAAGGCAGATCATCCGAAAGGAGCCGTGCTCTGCTTTCCGAAAAAGAGCGTCGGGGCGACGGAAAATGCGGTTCTTTTTGCTGTCGGAGCGGAAGGTGCAACAAGGCTGGAGCACTGTGCGCGGGAGCCGGAAGTGGTTCATCTCTGCCGGTTTCTTAAGGCCATGGGAGCGGAGATTACCGGCGAGGGGACGGAGCAGATTACCGTTTACGGAAGGCGGGGAAAGAGACTGCTGTCCGGCTGCCGGTATCGTGTTCCGGGTGACCGGATCGCGGCAGGGACGTATCTTCTGATGGGCGCGGCGACGCGGGGGCACCTGACGCTTTCCGGCGCGCCGCTGGACGAAATGGGGGCGGTTCTGTCCCTCTATCAGAAAATAGGTGGACAATATACAAGGAAGAGTGGTACACTGGTAGCAGACAGCAAAAACGTGCAGCATGCTGTTCCGTACGTGGAGACAGAGGAATATCCCGGTTTTCCGACGGATCTGCAGTCGCTGTATCTGGCGGCAGCGATGACGCTGGAAGGAAAGAGCTGTATCTGTGAAAATGTATTTGAGGACCGCCTCCGGACGGCAGAGGAGCTGCAGAAAATGGGCGGTACGCTGCAGATCTGCGGAAAATGGCTGACGGCCGAAAAAAGCCGTCTGCACGGTGCAGAAGTTGTTTCCCAGGATCTTCGGGGCGGCGCGGCACTCGTATCGGCGGCGCTTGCCGCAGAAGGATTTTCCACAATCCGGCAGACAGAACTGATTGAGCGGGGGTATGAACGGTTTCCAGAAACGCTCCGGGAACTCGGAGCCAAGATTATCGTAGAAAAAGAAATATGAGACAGAAAAAAAACAGAAAAAAGAAGAAAAACAGAAAAATACGGATTCTGACCGGGGTGGTGCTTGGCGTCGGCCTTGCAGGTGCCTTGTTTTTTAATGTGTTCAAAATCCGCAATATCCAGGTGGCGGGGAACACCCGGTATACAAAAGATGAAATCAAAGAGATGGTCGCGGACGACAAGTGGATGAAAAACACGGTGCTTCTTACGACGTTTCATTCGAAGGTTGATATGAGCGATATTCCTTTTATGAACTCCGTGGAGTTTACGTTTGTAAGCTATGACACCATCTGCATCCAGGTAAATGAGAAAAAAGTGGTCGGTTATGTCGAGTACGAGCAGAAGGTCTATTTTGACAAGAACGGCATCGTGCTGGAGTGCGTGGACGAGGAGCAGGAAACACCTGCGGAGGGTGAGCCTTCCGACGGAACCGCCTCCGATGGAACGAGTGCGGATGGATCCCTTACGAGTGAGCCGCTTGCATCCGAAAGCAGTACGTCCGACGGTGCGCTCTCGGCAGATACGATTAAAAGTGCACGTGTGACAACGACAGACTTTCAGCCGACCCTTTCCGATGTTCCGCTTGTAACAGGACTTACGTTTGACTATGTGACCGTGAACAAGCAGCTCCCGGTTGAAAAACCGGCAGTTTTCCGCACCATGCTCGCACTTACGAGAATGACGGAGAAATACAATATCACGCCGGACAGTGTGGAATTTAATGAGAACAGCGAAATTATTCTGCATTACTATGATACCGTGCGGATTCTGCTTGGAACCGATACGGCGTTAGAAGAAAAGATGACGCGCGTAGCAGCAATCCTGCCGAGCCTTTCCGGTCTTTCCGGAGAACTCCATATGGAGGATTACAAGGACGGCGACAGCAGCTTTGTCTTCTCGAAAGATGTATAAGAGGAAAGGAAAGCCGTCAAAAAAACGCAATAATCCTGAATTTTTTATGAAATACGAAAAAAACAGTTGATTATTTTCCGAAGAAATTATATTATATCTTTATGTATGACCATCAGAATATCAGACTATTTTGAGATAGACAGCAGTTCATAATCAAAAGGAGGAAGTTGAAATTGTTAGAGATCATGACAAATGAGGCAGAATCATCTGCAAAGATTATCGTAATCGGTGTAGGTGGTGCAGGAAATAATGCTGTAAATAGAATGGTGGAGGAATCCATCGGCGGCGTTGAATTCGTTGGAATCAACACCGATAAACAGGCGCTGACCCTCTGTAAGGCACCTACCATTCTCCAGATCGGCGAGAAGCTGACCAAGGGACTGGGCGCAGGAGCAAAACCTGAGGTTGGAGAGAAAGCAGCCGAGGAGAGCATCGAAGAGCTCAAACAGATCATGGAAGGCGCTGATATGGTATTCGTCACCTGCGGTATGGGCGGCGGAACCGGAACAGGTGCAGCACCGGTTGTAGCAGGCGTTGCAAAAGAAATGGGCATTCTGACTGTCGGCGTTGTAACAAAACCGTTCAAATTCGAGGCAAGAACCCGTATGAGCAATGCGCTGATGGGAATCGAAAAACTCGAGGAAAACGTAGATACCCTGATCGTGATCCCGAACGACAAACTTCTTGAAATCGTAGACCGCCGGACAACCATGCCGGAGGCATTAAAGAAAGCAGACGAGGTTCTGCAGCAGGCCGTACAGGGCATCACAGACCTGATCAACCTGCCGGCACTCATCAACCTCGACTTCGCAGATGTTCAGACCGTTATGACCGACAAGGGTATCGCCCACATCGGTATCGGCGAGGCAAAGGGCGACGACAAAGCGCTCGAGGCTGTACAGCAGGCTGTTTCCAGTCCGCTGCTTGAGACCACCATCGAGGGTGCAAGCCACGTTATCATCAACATTTCCGGAGATATCTCCCTTATGGATGCAAACGATGCTGCAAGTTACGTACAGAATCTGGCTGGAGAGGATGCAAACATCATCTTCGGTGCTATGTATGATGATTCTGTTACCGATACAGCGAAGATCACCGTTATCGCAACAGGTCTCAACGATGCAACGGCGAAACAGGCAAGCGTATCCCGCAAAGAGCCTGCAGATGCAAGAAAGAGCGCATTTTCCAGCAGCAGCTTCTCTGCACAGGCAGCCGCTCCGGTACACACTGCTCCGAAAGCTTCCGCTCCGGTACAGCCGCAGCCACAGGTTCAGGTGCAGCCGCAGGTACAGGCTCAGCAGACCATGACAAGCAATGTTCCGAAAAAGGACATCCAGATCCCGGATTTCTTAAGAAACCGCAGATAAGCAAAGAATAATAAGCAAATAACGAATTTGCATCGACACGCCGCAGACCGAAAATGTTGCGGCGTGTCGAAGTTTGTTGATCAAAAAAGAAGGTCATTCTTCCGAAAACGACAAAAAATTCACCCCCTTCCGTCTATAATAGGGTCTGTTAGAAATTCAGACCATGCAAAAGGCGCAGGGGGTGTTTTTTTGCACTATGAGATCTTTCTGGATCTTCTCTTTGCAGAGAATCTTCTGCTGAATTATACTATTCTGCGCCTTTCCTCCTTTCTTCTGAAACGATCTGCCACGCGAAGAAGGAGTTTTGCGGCAGCCGCGCTCGGCGCCGGTTATGCGGTGCTGTATGCCGTGTTTGCACGGTATCTGCCGGGTGCGCTGCTCGCCCTGGTCGGAATCGGAATTACAACAGGGATGGTGAAATCTGGCTGCAGAATCACGACAGTACGGGATCTTGTGGTGGGAATGGCAGGCTATATACTGTCCGGTTTTCTGATCGGCAGTGCATACCGCCTGTTCCGGGAGCTGATGCCGGGAAGGGGAATTTTTCTTTTTCTTCTTTCCGGGAGTGCCGCATATGCGGGAACACTCCTCCTGCTGAAGATCCGAAAGGAGATGCTCCTGGAACACGCCAGGCAGGTTACGGTACAGCTTGTGCAGAATGGGAAATGGAAAAAAGTAAAAGGACTGTACGACACGGGCAATACTTTGCGGGATGCCACAACCAAAAAGCCGGTCTCGGTCGTACCGTACACTGTGATACTCGAATTGTTCCCGGACGAAATGCGGACAGGGATTGCGGCGCTTGCAAGGCACGAGACGGTGCCGGAGCCGGAACGGCTTCTTGCGCTGCAGCCCCGTTACATACCGTTTCGCGGACTGGAAGGCCGGGGCTTTCTGCCGGTGATCCGGATCTCGGAAATGATTCTTGTGACAGAACATACAGCCAGGCACATAAGCGGACCGCTGATTGCGCTTGGCGGAGAAAATAGTTCATCTCCCAGGGGCTATGAAATAATTTTGCATCCAGATCTCATGGAAGGACAGGAGGAATGAAGTATGCTGCAGGCTGCACTGCCAAACGGATTCCGGCTTCGTATGCTGCCGCGGTCCGTGCCGGCTGTATTTCGTCAGACAGGGGAAATTTTTTATATCGGGGGCACAGATGTTCTCCCGGCGCCTTTGGAAGGACAGGAGGAGGCCGATGCGATTGCGGGGCTTTCCGATCCGGAAAACGAGACGGCAAGGAGCGAGCTGATCGAACACAACCTGCGTCTCGTCGTCTACATTGCACAGAAATTTGATAATACAGGAGTTGGTGTGGAGGATCTGATTTCGATTGGAACCATCGGCCTCATCAAGGCAATTAACACGTTCAATCCGGAAAAAAAGATCAAGCTTGCCACGTACGCGTCCCGGTGCATTGAGAACGAGATTCTGATGTATCTGCGGAGAAATAACAAGACACGGATGGAGGTCTCGATCGATGAGCCGCTCAATGTAGACTGGGATGGAAATGAGCTTCTTTTGTCGGATATCCTCGGAACGGAGGAGGATGTGATCTATCAGGGGCTCGAGCAGGAGGCGGAACATCGCGTGCTGGGAAGCGCAATCAGCAAGCTCTCTGAGCGGGAGCAGGTGATCGTGAAACTCCGGTTTGGCATCAATATGCCAGAGGGGCGGGAGAAAACGCAGAAAGAAGTCGCGGATCTTCTTGGAATTTCACAGTCGTATATTTCGCGGCTGGAAAAACGGATTATGAAACGGCTGCGGAAAGAGATTGCGCGGTATGAATAAAGAATAGAAAAATTTCCTTTCTCAGGGCGTGTTTTAAAAAAAATTTTTCAAACACGCCCTAAGCAATTGCTTGTCTTTTTCTGATAAGAAAAGTATAATAGAAAGCATAGTGCAAAACAGGAAGACAAACCGGACAGAACGGCAGAACGGTGCCGTTCTGAAATCTGAGTTTTGTACGAAGAAAAAAGGGAGGAAATAAAAGAAATGGAACGAGAGACATTCCAATCGCGCCTTGGCTTTCTTCTGCTTTCGGCAGGCTGTGCCATCGGCATCGGAAATGTATGGAAATTCCCGTACATGGTAGGAAACAACGGAGGCGGCATTTTCGTGCTGTTTTATCTGTTGTTCCTTGCCATTATGGGAGTTCCGATTCTGTCGATGGAGCTTGCCATCGGAAGAGGAAGCAAAAAGAGTACCGTGCGCGCGTATGGGGAACTGGAGAAGAAAGGGCAGAAGTGGCATATCCATGGATACGTTGCCCTCATCGGAAACTATCTGCTGATGATGTTCTATACGGTTGTTGCAGGCTGGATGCTGTATTATTTTTACAGCTTTTTAACCGGAAAATTCAGTGGCCTTAAGGGGGACGCTGTAACTGGAAAATTCAATGAGATGCTTTCATCTCCGTCTATTCTTGTCATCACGATGCTGCTGATCACGATTGCAGGCTTTCTGATCTGCTCTGTTGGTCTGCAGAATGGTGTGGAGCGTGTCACAAAAGTGATGATGATTGTACTGATGGTCGTTATGATTTTCCTTGCGGTTTACAGCTTTACAATGCCAGGCGCAAAAGAGGGTCTGAAATTTTATCTGGTGCCGGACAAGCAGCAGATTGAACAGGTGGGACTGTTCCACATTATCACAAGCGCGATGAGCCAGGCATTCTTTACGTTAAGTCTTGGTATCGGCGCAATGCTGATTTTCGGAAGCTACTTAAACGGAGGAAAATCGCTGCTCGGAGAGGCGATCAATATTGCGGTGCTCGATACGTTTGTAGCCATCACCGCAGGTCTTATTATTTTCCCGGCGTGCTTTTCCTATCACGTACAGCCGGACAGCGGCCCGAAGCTGATCTTTATGACACTGCCGCACATCTTCACCTCGATGAAGGGCGGACGGATTTTCGGAAGCTTTTTCTTCCTGTTTCTGTTCTTTGCGGCACTGTCCACTATCATTGCTGTATTCGAGAACATCATGTGCTGCTTTTCCGAGATTTTCGGTGTTTCCAGAAAACAGTCAGCAGTCATCAACTGCATTCTGATCATTTTAGGATCCCTGCCGTGTGCGCTCGGCTATAACGTGTGGTCCGGCTTCCAGCCGCTTGGCGCAGGAAGCACAGTTCTCGATCTCGAGGACTTTATCGTCAGCAATCTGCTGCTACCGGTCGGTTCACTGATCTATCTTTTATTCTGTACATCAAAGTGGGGATGGGGATTTAAAAATTACCAGGCAGAGGCAAGTAAGGGCGATGGTCTGAAAGTGCCGGACTGGATGCGATTATACCTTACGTATATCCTTCCGCTGCTGCTTCTTGTATTAATTGTCCAGGGACTGATTGGATAAGCAAAAAGAGAAGAAAAAAGGTCAATATCAGATAGAAAAAAGATAAGAAAAGAACTGGAAAAAAAGCAGAAAATACGAGATAATAAAAGACAGGAAGCCAGTCATGTGCCGGAACCCGGGATTTCCTTTGGGTGTTCCGCACATGTTGGATAGAAAAGTATGCAGGAGAAAGGGGAACAATATGGGAAAATTTACACCATTGGATTTCGAAGATACGTAGCGCTTGCCCGTCAGGCAGCAGCAGAGGGATGTGTCCTTCTGAAAAATGACAACGAGGCGCTTCCGCTTCGCAAGGGGGATAAAGTAGCCGTTTTCGGAAGAATTGCATTCCATTATTATAAGAGCGGACTGGGCTCCGGCGGACTCGTCAACACCAAATATGTGGTTGGCATTCTGGATGCCTTAAAGAAGAAAAAGACATCACGCTCGATGAGAATCTTCTTGGAACATATGAGAAATGGATCGAGGAAAATCCATACGACGAAGGCCAGGGCTGGGGAAAAGTGCCGTGGTCCCAGAAAGAGATGGAGCTCACCGACGAGATTGTGGAGAGCGCAAAAGGCGCCGATGCAGCTATTGTTGTTGTAGGCCGTACCGCAGGTGAGGACCAGGACAACAAAAGCGAGGCGGGCAGTTATCTCTTGACAGATACCGAGCGTGAGATGGTAGAGAAAGTCAGCAAAGCGTTTGCAAGAACGATCGTTGTGCTGAATGTCGGAAATATCATCGACATGAAATGGGTGAAAGAGTGCAATCCTGCAGCTGTTCTCTACGTATGGCAGGGCGGTCAGGAAGGTGGAAACGGCGTTGCCGATGTGCTGATGGGAAGAGTCAGCCCGTGCGGTAAACTGACGGATACCATCGCAGAAAATATTGAGGATTATCCGTCGACCAGCTGCTTTGGCGATCTGGTAAGAAACGAATACAAAGAGGATATCTATGTAGGATACCGCTACTTTGAGACTTTTGCAAAAGACAAAGTATTATATCCGTTCGGATTTGGTCTTTCCTACACAACCTTTGCAGTAACCGCAGAGGCGAAAGAGAAAGACGTCGATCAGGTAACCGTAACGGCAACCGTAGAGAATACAGGAAAAACGGCCGGTAAAGAAGTTGTTCAGGTATACGTAAAAGCTCCACAGGGCGTTCTTGGAAAACCAGCCCGCGCACTCGTCGGCTTTGCAAAGACCGGTATTTTAGCTCCTGGAGCAAAAGAGACCGTGACCATCAATGTGGCAAAAGAAAGCTTCGCATCCTATGATGACAGCGGTGCAACGGGACACAAATCCTGCTACGTACTCGAAGAGGGCAGCTATGAGTTTTATGTCGGAAGCGATGTCAGAAGTGCAGCTTTCGCAGGCGCTTACGAGCAGCCGTTTAAAGTGGTTGAGACGCTGACCGAGGCAATGGCGCCGGTCGAAGCGTTTGAGCGTATGAAAGCCGTTGCAGGTGAGGACGGCACATTAAAACCGGGATACGAGGCAGCCCCGCTGCGCACCGTAGATCCGGCAAAACGCATGAAAGAGAACCGTATGGAGCCGATTCCGTACACCGGAGACAAAGGCTATAAGCTGGGCGATGTGCTGGATAAGAAAGTAACCATGGAAGAATTCGTGGCACAGCTTTCCGATGATGATCTGATCTGCATGTTCCGCGGCGAGGGTATGTGCAGCCCGAAAGTAACGCCTGGAACCGCAGCTGCTTTTGGCGGTCTGACACCGGAATTACAGGAGTTTGGCATTCCGGCATCCTGCTGTACCGACGGTCCTTCCGGACTTCGTTTTGACTGCGGAACAAAAGCCTTCTCCATGCCAAACGGTACGCTGCTTGGCTGTACGTTCGATCTTCCGCTGGTAGAAGACCTGTACGAGATGGCAGGACGCGAAATGAGACAGAACCGTGTCGATGCGCTTCTTGGACCTGGTATGAATATTCACAGAAATCCGTTAAACGGACGTAACTTTGAGTATATTTCCGAGGATCCGTACCTGACCGGATGGATCAGTGCTGTACAGATTCTTGGTATGGAAAAATCCGATGTAACCGGAACCATCAAACACTTCTGCGGTAATAACCAGGAGTCGAAGCGCCACACCGTAAATGCGGTTGTTTCCGAGCGTGCACTGCGTGAGATCTATCTGAAAGGATATGAAATTGCAGTCAAAGAAGGCGGCGCAAGATCCATTATGAGTACATACGGACCGGTCAATGGTATCTGGACTGCAGGAAATTACGACTTGCTGACGACTATCCTGCGCGGGGAGTGGAACTACGACGGCTTTGTAATGACCGACTGGTGGGCAATGTCGAACCGAGAGGGTTATGAGGCAACAAGAACCACACATGCACCGATGGTATCCGCCGGAAATGATGTCTTCATGGTATGCAATGACTGCACTGATATGAGCCAGGATGATGTGAAAGAAGCACTGGAAAAAGGTGAGATCACAAGAGGTGATCTGCAGAGAAATGCCATGAATGTCCTTCACTTCATTCTTGGAACACCATGTATTTTACGTTTCCTTGACCGCATCAGCGAGGAAGAAAAAGAAGCACAGGAGCAGCAGGGAGATAACGATTTTGTTGCAGCAGACCTGGTAACGTATGAGGCAGATCCGGAAACAGGTGATGTTGTCATTGACGCTTCCGCATGGGAAAATAAAAAAGGAACAAGCGAAGTCTGCGGTGTTTCCATTCTGGCAGATAAAATGGGAACTTATGATATCGAGATGGAAATGAAAGCAGACCTCGAAGACCTGGCACAGCTTTCCGTTACAGTATATATCGACAATATTGTAAAAACCGTTATCAGCATCCGTGGAACAAAAGGCGAGTGGATCAAAGAGACCAGAGATCTTGGCTTCTTCTTTGGATCCAATCACTATCTGAAACTGTATTTCGGTGCAAACGGCATGCAGCTTGGCAAGATTCGTCTGAAATTAAGAGAAGGCATGGAAGCGCTGAGCAAACACGAGGAATAAATAAAAAAAGAAATACAGAGAAAAACCGGAACCCGGGAGCCGCTGTTTGAAAGCGGTGCCGGGTTCCGGTTTTTCGTATGAAAGAAGATTTTTATGGAAGAAGCTGTTTTTTAGTGAAGTTCGTCCTCATCCACATCAATCACATTGTCATCGTGCAGGATTTTCTGCTGGTTGATCTCGGTCTGGATGACATTTTTGATCCGGCGTTTTGCGCGGCCCATGTAGTAGGTGGTGACAAGATCGGAAATGCCGCTGTAGATAAGGCAGATACCGATGAAAATGTTGGTAGTGGCAACAGCATCGAACGGATTCGTGCAGATGATGATGCCGAGAACGCTGGTTAACAGAGCCAGCAGAAATTCGAGCCACCATTTTTCCAGACCTGCTTTTTTGAGGTTGAATGCTTTCTGAATGCTGAGCAGTCCGTTTGCCAGAAGGATGATACCGATGACAACCGGAATGAATGCGATCACAAGGTCACTCTCAAAGATAACAAAGCAGCCGAACAGAATCAGCACCAGGGCAACGAACAGATCGTAGCGGAAGAAAAACGGTTCGCCGCGGCTTGCAATGTAGCGGATCAGCGCAACAACGCCGCCGAACAGGAGCAACGTTCCGGCGATATAACAGATCAGCAAACTCGTTTTTACGGGGTAGACGATCAGCACGATACCTAGTATAATAGAGACAGCGGCTGAAAGCAGGAAACTGTTTTTCACATCCTGAAAAAATTGTTTCATAAGGATTCTCCTTTCCACTTGAATGTGGTTTTTCGTTTGCTTTTATAGTAGCTTTTCAAAGCAGAAAAAGCAATGGACAAATTGAAAAAAATGTACGAAGAAATGGAATCGTGAAACGGAAGAAAGAGAGGGTAAAAAAGATGCAGGACGAACAGAAAAAGTTCCAGGAGAAGCTCTCCGAATTGCTGTCCTACGCCAGAGACCATGAAAATAAAGTAACGATGAAAGAAGTCAGAGACTTTTTTGAAGACTTTGCACTGGATGAGCAGAAAGTCACCTTTGTCTGCGAATATCTGACGATGGAGCAGGTCGATGTGGCAGATTATGAGCCGGGCGTCGTGCCGGAGGAGACCGAAAAAGAAAAGAAAAAACCGGAGTTTTCCGAGGAGGAGCTGCGTGCCTTACAGCAGTATCTTGACGAACTGCCGGAGACAGAAACACCGTCGGAGGAAGAAACGGCAGAGCTTTACCGGAAAGCGGCAGAGGGCGATTCCCTTGCAAAGAGCATGCTCGTGCAGCTCTGGCTTCCGAAAGTTATTGAGACCGCAAAAGAAATGCACACCCGCGATTTCTTCCTGATGGATCTGGTGCAGGAGGGAAATGTCGGACTTTTAGTAGCGCTGGAGTCCGTTGTAAAAGCTGAGACGGCGGAGCAGGCGATTGATGCGGCTGTGCGTGAGACGATCAGCGATTTCATGGAAGAACACAGAGTTCAGAAACACAAGGACAATACTGTAGTCAATAAAGTAAACCGCTTAAAAGACGCCATCGAGGAACTCTCCGACGGCGATGACATGGATTTCAGTGTGGCAGAGCTTTCCGCGTATCTTGACATGTCCGTGGAAGAGATTGAGGATATTCTGCGGATTGCAGGCGAAGAGCCGTAACAAAAGGCTGGTATTTGCACAGAAACTGTGTGAATTGGCAATAAAACAAAAGCAAAGGAGAAAAATACAATGGTACATCATATTGTTATGTGGAAATTCAAACCGGAAGTAGAGGATGCAAAGAAACCGGAGCTGAAAAAAGCGATGGCAGAGAACCTGAAAAGCCTGGTCGGCAAAGTGCCGGGACTGTTGACGGTTGACTTTGTAGAAGCACCGCTTGCATCTTCCACCCATGATATGGCACTTGTCACAACCCTGGAAAAAGCAGAGGATGTAGCTGTATATGCAAAACATCCAGAGCACGTAAAAGTAGCAGACACCTATGTACGTCCGTACACAACGGAGCGTGCGGCACTCGATTACGAAGAGTAAAAACAAGCACGGACTTTAGCTCGTTGCCCGTGTAAATAAAAAAGTATCCCGCTTCCCCAAAAGGAACGGGATACTTTTTTTGTGCCGAGAAGATCAATTCCTGATCTGGTGAATACGTTTCATTTAAGTGTTTTTCTGTTCTTCCTTCTGCAGTTCGTCAATTGTAAGCAGCAGCTCATCGATGGAAACCTCTTCGTCCTTCGGATCTTCCGTAAATTCTCTGACCAGTTCTTCGTACGTTCTTCTTCTGTGTTCCAGCGCTTTCCGCGACCGCTCCCGCCGGATGCGGCGGACATACCGCAGGCGGAGGACAAAGAGCAGAATCAGAACGAGAAGGACAAACGGCATCGCCAGAAAAACAGGATCTGCCTTCCGGATACGGGCAAAAAGGGATGCACCGGCCGAGGCAAGATGGCGGAACCAGGAAGCGGCATGCACAGTGCCTTTCCAGAACGCTGCGAAATGGGAAGCCACAGATGAGAAGGAAACCGTGGATGATGCCGGTGCTTTGGAAACGGCCGGTTCCGGTGTCTGGGTTATGGCCGGTGTTTCGGTCGGCGTCGCAGTGGCAGTCGGCGTCGGTGTCGCCGTCGGAACCGGTTCAAACGTTACGGCAAGGGTATGATCCTTCTGGATATCGGAAAATGTGTAGCTGTCCGGATATTCCGTCACCGGCAGATACAAGCCGTCCACCGAGAGCTTCGCGAGCCGGAAGCCTTCGTCTGCCGTGTAGGAAACGGTTTTTTCCTCTCCGCGGGAAACTTCCCCGCCCTCGGACACCGAGCCATGCTCCGCCGCGGAAGTGGAAACCGTGAACAGATACGGCACCCGGGTGCGGTAGAACTGCACGTACCGTCCACCATCTGCCTTTGTTACGTTTACAATCGCAATAAATTCCCCAGGATTTGTCTCGCAGAGACCCTCTGGTTCATTGATGGTGATATCGTCGGAAAAGCCAAAATCAACCGTGTCGTCCGCAAGCAGTGTTTTCTGCGAGAGCGAGTATGTCTGGATAAAGTTTCCGATTCCGAGATGCATCGTCAGCGGAAAAAGAAAAAAGAGATCGCCGGAAACACAGAGATCCTGAAAGTTTTCCATGTAAAAATCGAAGGGATACGTGCCCCAGTCATCCACCACCTGAAGTGAGGCATCGAGGAGTTTAAAGCCGTAGCCGCCGTCCGCATCGGTCTGGATCAGATAGCCGCCGGTGGAGGGAAGATAATCAATACCGAGAATATTGTAGCTTGTCGAGAGCTGGATCCGCTCTTTCTGCTCGAGAGTATCCGGGTCGAGGCGGAAGATACATCCGTAATTGGAAGCATCCGGGCTGCTGTAGCCGCTCACGAGGATTTCATGTGTGACGGGATTGTATGCCATACCGTTTGCGTGAGCAAAGTCTGCGTCCCTTACCTGATGCGCGAGGGAATACTGCGTAACGGGATTTCCGTCTGCGTCTGTATCATTTTTATAGTAGGCAGAGACTACGTCCGGCTCTGTCGTCAGATCATTAAAATTTTCGATGCAGATGATATAATCTTCCGTCGCACAGACGGACTGCACCGCGCCGTTGCTGCCGAGAATCGGATATTCCCCGACCAGTTCCCAGGAGGCACCGGTAAACGGCGTACTGGAGGCAAAACCAGCCTGACAGAGTATGGGATGAGCGAGGAAGAGAAAAATACCCAGAAAAAGGGCAAGAAAAAAACGACCGGATTTCTTGCCAGTGGGAGATTTTATCGAAAAATTTGTAAATGCAAGCCGCATATGATGTGTAGGTCCTTTCTTACAGAAAAAAGGTGAACTTTTTCTGTCATCCTATCTTACCACGGAACCGGCGGAAAGTAAATGAAGGAGGGATGGAGATTTTCTTACATATCGTTTAAGAAAATGTAATAATTTTGTAGTGTTTGCCGATGCAAAGTAGTTGTAAACATTTTGCCGTCTTGGTAAAATAAACATAACAGAATTCAGAAAATTGTGAAGAAAAAGGAAAGGCAGAGAACCGATGATTAGAATCAAAGATATTGCAGACCGCGCAGGGGTCAGCCCGACGACGGTTTCGAATGTAATACACGGAAAGACAGGGCGCGTCTCAAAGGCGACGGTCGAGAAAATCAACCGGATTTTAAAGGAGATGGAGTACGTGCCGAGTATCAGCGCGCGCATGCTGGCGAACAACAGCTCCGGTCTCATTGGTGTGGCGCTTGGTTTCATGAAGAAAGGAAATGCATCTTCCTTTGAGGATCCCTTTGTGTCGGCAATGCTCGGAAATCTGGAGTATCAGATCCGGGAACACGGCTACTATATGATGCTGGTTGCGCGCCATGAGCAGGATGATCTTATGCAGCAGGCGCTCGGCTGGAATTTTGACGGCATGATTGCGATGGCTCTGAAGGAAAAGGAGATTGCAGAGCTCTCGGAACGTCTCGGAAAACCGCTGGTAACCATTGATCAGTATCTCCCGCCGGAACTTGGAGTCCGCTCCATTACGATGGATGACCGCGGCGGTGCGTACCAGATGAGTCAGTACCTGATTGGAAAGGGACATAAAAAATTTCTCTTTTTATCCGACTGCGATCTCGGTGTTGACCACTATCGGTGGCTCGGTGTGCGTCAGGCGATGGAGGAGGCGGGAATTGAGGACTTTGAAAGCCGCCATATTGTGATCCCGTGGAATCCAGAGCAGAGGGAGAAGGCATATGAGGAGATGCTTCCGTTCTTCAAAAAACAGACAGCGCTCTTTTTTTCATCGGATTACTATGCACTTGAAGCATCCAACTTTCTGCAGAACAGGGGAATAAAGGTTCCGGAGGAAATTTCAATTGCGGGCTTTGATGATGTTACTTATGCGACACTTGCGCGGCCGAAGCTGACTACCGTGCATCAGATGGTGGATGGAAAAGCACGCCGTGCCGTAGAGGTCCTGATGCACCTGATCCAGGATGAGCCGGTACAAAAAGATATTCCGCCATTGCCGACAACGCTGGTGGAACGGGAGTCGGTAAGAGATCTGACGAAGTAAATAGTTACCAAAATTACAGAAAAACTCTTGTAGAAACTGCTGGTTTTGCGCAAAACTATTGAAAAATCACCGTGAAGTATGGTAAACTGTGCTTGCAAACGACAGAATCAAAGAACCAGACACGTTCTGGGGATGAAATAAAGGAGGTAAAAAAATGGACAAAAAATGGTGGAAAGAAGCCGTAGTGTATCAGATTTATCCGCGCAGCTTCATGGACAGCAACGGAGACGGTATCGGCGATTTAAATGGTATCACATCCCGTCTGGATTATCTGAAGGATCTTGGCGTGGATGTTATCTGGCTGTCTCCGGTGTACCAGTCACCAAACGATGACAATGGATATGATATCAGCGATTACCAGGCAATCATGCAGGAATTCGGAACAATGGAGGATTTTGACCGCATGCTTTCGGAGATGCATAAAAGAGGCATCAAGCTGGTCATGGACCTTGTTGTCAATCATACTTCAGATGAACACAAATGGTTCGTGGAGAGCCGCAAATCGAAAGACAACCCGTACCGCGATTATTACATCTGGCGTGATGCAAAAGAAGGAAAAGAGCCAAACAACTGGGGAAGCTGCTTCTCCGGTTCTGCATGGAAATACGATCCGCAGACCGAGATGTATTACCTGCATCTGTTCTCAACAAAACAGCCGGATCTGAACTGGGAGAATCCAACGGTTCGAAAAGAAGTTTTCGATATGATGAACTGGTGGTGTGAAAAAGGCATTGACGGTTTCCGGATGGATGTCATCAGCATGATCTCCAAACCGGAAGGGCTGCCGGACGGAAAAATTCCGGAGGGCGGACTCTACGGTGATTCCGGCTGCGTAAACGGACCGCATGTTCATGAGTATCTGCAGGAGATGAACAAGGAAGTCCTTTCCAAATATGATCTGATGACGGTCGGTGAGTGTGCCGGTGTCACGATCGAGGAGGCAGAAAAATATGCATCCGCAGACGGCAAAGAGCTCAGCATGGTATTCCAGTTCGAGCTGGTTGAGCTGGCAAGCGGAAAATACGGCAAATGGACGGACAAACGCGTACCGCTCAAAGATTTCAAACGCGTCATGACAGCATGGCAGACGGAGCTTGAGGGCAAGGCATGGAACAGCCTCTTCCTTGGAAACCACGACCAGCCGCGCTGCCTGTCCCGTTTCGGCGATGATTCACCGGAATATCGCGTAGTCAGTGCCAAAATGCTTGCAACCTGCCTTCATATGATGCAGGGTACCCCGTACGTATACCAGGGCGATGAGCTCGGCATGAAGAACGTTCCGTTCCACGATCTGTCCGAATTCCGCGATATTGAGAGCATCAACGCGTTTCACGAGCTGACCGGAGCCGGAAAAGTAGCGCCGGACGATATGATGCGCTACCTGAACCTGCGCGGAAGAGACAATGCAAGAACTCCGATGCAGTGGGATGATACCGCTTCTGCAGGATTTACCACAGGAACCCCGTGGATCAAAGTCGGACCGGATTACGAGACCGTCAATGCAAAAAATGAGATGGCGGATCCGGATTCTGTATACAATTATTACAAGAAACTGATTCATCTCCGGAAAGAGAAGGATATCATGGTTTACGGAACGTACGAGCTGCTCGATCCGGAAGACGAGGCACTGTATGTATATACCAGAACCTTAGGCGATCAGAAACTCCTCGTGATGTGCAATTTTACAAAAGAGGAGCAGGAGTACACGGTTCCGGAAACCTTTGCAGGAGCAGAGGTACTGATCAGCAACTATCCGCAGGACGGCGCGGCAGCAGGGACACGAAAACTGCGTGCGTATGAGGCAGTTGTTCTGGAAACCAAATAAAAAATGCAGAGGAACCTGTGGCAGAACGGATTTTTGCCACAGGTTCCCGTTCTCAAAATACGGCAAAAACCGGTAAGAGTAAGAAAGGGGAAAATAAAACATGAAATCATATCTGAAAATGGAGACACATCCGCTTGCAGATCCGAAGAATGTAGTAAAGGGCGATAAATATCGTATCACGGTGCTGACGGAGCATCTTCTTCGGCTGGAATACAGTGAGGACGGTGAATTTATCGATGCGGCATCCCAGACGGTTGTAAACCGTGATTTTCCAGCAGTGGAATTTTCCGTCAAAGACACAGGCGATGAGCTGGAGCTGCGTACAAAGTATCTGCAGCTGAATTACAACAAAAAGGCATTCTCTGCAAACGGACTTTCCTGCAAAACAACGGCAGTCGGCATCAGTTCTGTACCGGCATGGCATTACGGAGATCCGACACAGGATCTTGGAGGAACGGCCCGTACGCTTGATCAGGTCAACGGAGCATGCGAACTGGAACCTGGTATCATGTCCTGGTTTGGTTCCGCTGTTCTGGATGATTCGAAGTCGCTTCTGATGACAGAGGACGGTTGGGTGACCCCGAGAAAGAAAGGGGTGCAGGATCTGTACTTCTTCGGCTATGGCTGGAATTTCCGCCTGGCATTAAAGGATTTCTACCACCTTTGCGGCAAAACTCCGATGCTTCCGAGATTTGCACTTGGAAACTGGTGGAGCCGTTACTGGCGTTACAGTGAAGCATCTTATATGAAACTGATGGAAGACTTCGACAAAGAGAACGTTCCATTCTCGGTTGCTGTTATCGATATGGACTGGCACCGTGTAGACGATGTGGATCCGAAATACGGCAGCGGCTGGACCGGATACAGCTGGAACAAAAAACTCTTCCCGGATCCGGAGCGTTTTCTTGGAAAACTCCATGCACGTGGCATGAAGACAACACTGAACGTCCATCCTGCAGACGGAATTCGTGCGTATGAGGACTGCTATCCGGAAGTAGCAGAAGCTATGGGAGTGGATGCAAAAAAAGAAGAGCCGGTCAATTTTGACATTGCGGATCCGAAATTTGTTGATGTATATTTCGACAAAGTCCATCATCCGATGGAAAAAGAGGGTGTCGATTTCTGGTGGATTGACTGGCAGCAGGGACAAAGTACCAAGATCGAGGGTCTTGATCCGCTGTGGATGCTGAATCACTATCATTTCCTTGATAGTGGAAGAGACGGAAAACGTCCGATGACCTTCTCCCGCTACGCAGGACCCGGCTCCCACCGCTATCCGGTCGGATTTTCCGGAGACACTCACATCACCTGGGAATCACTGGATTTCCAGCCATACTTTACCAGCACAGCCTCCAACATCGGCTATGGATGGTGGAGTCATGATATCGGCGGCCATATGCTTGGCTACCGTGACGATGAGCTTGAAGCAAGATGGTATCAGTACGGAGTCTTTTCTCCGATCAATCGTCTGCACAGCTCTAACAGTGCCTTCAGTGGAAAAGAGCCTTGGAACTTCAGTATGGAAGTGCGCAGCACGATGGATGATTTCCTCCGTCTGCGTCATAAACTGGTGCCGTATCTGTATACGATGAACTACCGTGCATGGAAAGAGGACACACCGATCGTTGTTCCGATGTATTATGATTACCCGGAGACGGTTTTCTGGGGCAAAAATCAGGCACCGAATCAGTACTTCTTCGGAAGCGAGCTGATGGTAACACCGGTGACAACGAAATGCATTCCGGAGCTGAAGCGTGCAAAAACAAAGGTGTGGCTGCCGGAAGGTACGTGGTTTGATTTCTTCAACGGAATGATTTACGAGGGTGGCAGAAGTATGGATCTGTACCGTACGCTCGAGGAGATCCCGGTTCTTGCTAAAGCAGGTGCGATTATCCCGATGACAGAGAAGATCAGTGCGCTGGATGTAGAATCCAACCCGGATGAGCTGACGGTACGCGTTTATGCGGGTGCAGATAATACATTTATCCTGTACGAGGATGATAATACTTCCATGGCGTATGAGAAGAATGACTGTGCAAAAACGCCGATGACGCTCGAATGGGGTGCACGAAAATTTACAATTGCACCGGTTGAGGGCAATCAGAGCCTTGTTCCGGAAAGCAGAACATATTGCGTAGAATTCGGTGGAAGTAGTGCAAAAGAGGCAAAGGTCTTTGTAAACGGCGTGGAAGCGGATGCAGAAGTCAGAGAGAAAGACGGACTTCTTGCTATCGCAGTGGCAGATGTAAAACCGCAGGATACCGTGACAATCTGTCTGCCGGAAGATACGGAGATTGCAAAGAACGATGTCATGACACGTGCGATGGATCTGCTGCTGCACGCCGAAATCAGCTACATCACCAAAGAGCAGATCGCAAATCTTCTTCACAAAGCAGACGGAAAGGTAGCAATTCTGGCTGCAGAGCTGCAGAGCATGGAACTTTCAAATGATCTGCGCGGTGCGCTGCTGGAGATCATTACGGCATAAATTGCTGCAGAAAAACACGATTTGATTTACAGAAAAAGAATTCTGTGATACGATACATACAAAGAAAAGGAAGAGAGCGTGGCAGTGGATTCTGTCAGGCTCTCTTCTTGAAATGTGAGACAGGAGGATTTTTAAACGTGGGAAAATACATCATGGCACTTGATGCCGGCACAACGAGCAACCGCTGTATTCTGTTTGATCAGAAAGGACAGATCGTAAGCCTTGCGCAGAAGGAGTTTACCCAGCGTTTCCCGAAACCGGGCTGGGTGGAGCACGATGCCAATGAAATCTGGTCCACGATGCTCGGTGTAGCCGTGGAGGCAATGCAGAAAGCGGGTGCGTCCTACGAGGATATCGCGGCAATCGGCATCACAAACCAGAGAGAGACGACGATCGTCTGGGACAAAAAGACGGGAGAGCCGGTCTACAATGCAATTGTATGGCAGTGCCGCAGAACATCGGAATACTGCGATTCCCTGATGGAGCGCGGACTGGTTGACCGTTTCCGGGAGAAAACAGGTCTTGTGATCGATGCGTATTTTTCAGCCACGAAGCTGAAATGGATTCTAGATGAAGTTCCGGGCGTGCGCGAGCGGGCGGAGCGAGGCGATCTCTATTTCGGAACGGTGGAGACGTGGCTGATCTGGAAGATGACAAAGGGAAAGGTACATGTCACCGATTACACCAACGCGTCCCGTACAATGCTGTTCAATATCCATACCCTGAAATGGGATGAGGATATCTTAAAAGAGCTGAACATTCCGCTCTGTATGCTGCCGGAAGTCCGCCCGTCGAGCTGTGTCTACGGGGAGACGGCATCCACATATTTCGGCGGCCCGATTCCGATTGCGGGAGCAGCGGGAGACCAGCAGGCGGCGCTGTTCGGCCAGACCTGCTATGCGCCGGGCGAAGCGAAAAATACATACGGAACAGGCTGCTTCCTGCTGATGAACACGGGAGAAAAGCCGGTTTCTTCGACACACGGTCTTGTTACCACGATTGCATGGGGCATCGGGGACAAGATTACGTATGCGCTCGAGGGATCCATTTTCGTCGGCGGAGCCGCAATCCAGTGGCTGCGCGATGAGATGAAGCTGATCGAGTCCTCGGCGGATTCCGAGTACATGGCGCAGAAGGTGAACGACACGAACGGCTGCTACGTCGTGCCGGCGTTTACCGGCCTTGGCGCACCGTACTGGGATCAGTATGCGAGAGGAACCATTCTCGGCCTGACCCGCGGCGTCAACAAATACCATGTGATCCGCGCAACACTGGAGTCGATCACGTATCAGGTGGATGATGTCTTAAAAGCGATGGAGGCAGATTCCGGCATGAAGCTCTCTGCACTGCGTGTGGACGGCGGAGCAAGCGCCAACAATTTCCTGATGCAGTGCCAGGCGGACATCAGCCAGGCGCCGGTGGAGCGGCCATGCTGCATCGAGACGACCGCGATGGGAGCAGCTTATCTTGCGGGACTCGCCGTCGGCTACTGGCCGGATCAGGAGACAGTAAAACAGAACGGAGCCATTGACCGTACGTTTGAGCCGGAGCTCTCGAAAGAGGAGCGCGATGAGAAGATGAACGGATGGCACAAAGCAGTCCGTTACGCCGAAGGATGGGCGAAATAGAAAAAGATTTTGGAAATGCAGAAAAGGAACGGCTTCGTAATGAAAACCGTTCCTTTTCGCGTACTGTGACTTCTTGTCTACTGACGTTAAAGAATGTCGATATGTTCGCCGTTTAAAGCTTTGTTCATGCTTCGCACGGCACAGAATTTACCGCACATCGAGCAGGTATCTTCCTGTTCCGGCGAGCGGTCAGCACGGATGGCTTTTGCAGTCTCCGGGTCCAGTGCGCAGTCCCACTGTGCTTCCCAGTCGAGCACGCGGCGGGCATCGCCCATCTTGTCGTCAATATCACGCGCATGCGGAACACCTTTGGCGATGTCGGCAGCGTGTGCGGCGATTTTGCTTGCGATGATGCCCTGTTTTACATCATCCAGGTTCGGAAGAGCCAGATGCTCTGCCGGCGTTACGTAGCACAGGAAAGCAGCGCCGTTCATGGCCGCAATCGCGCCTCCGATGGCAGCGGTGATGTGGTCGTAGCCCGGTGCAATATCGGTCACAAGAGGGCCGAGGACATAGAACGGAGCGCCCATGCAGATGGTCTGCTGTACTTTCATGTTGGCCGCAATCTGATCCATCGGAACGTGGCCCGGTCCCTCAACCATAACCTGAACGTCTTTTTCCCAGGCACGTTTGGTGAGTTCGCCGAGGCGCACCAGCTCCTCAATCTGGCAGACATCCGTTGCGTCGGCAAGGCAGCCAGGACGGCAGGCGTCGCCGAGAGAAATGGTCACATCGTATTCACGGCAGATATCGAGAATCTCATCGTAATACTCGTAGAACGGATTCTCCTCGCCGGTCATGCACATCCAGGCGAACACGAGGGAGCCGCCGCGGGAAACAATATTCATTTTCCGTTTGTGTTTGCGGATCTGATCGATGGTTTTTCTGGTGATGCCGCAGTGCAGGGTGACGAAATCGACACCGTCCTCGGCATGGAGGCGGATGACGTCAATAAAATCTTTGGCGGTCAGCGTATCCAGGTCTCTCTGGTAATGGATCACACTGTCATATACCGGCACGGTGCCGATCATGGCCGGACATTCGGAGGTCAGTTTCCGCCGGAACGGCTGCGTATTGCCGTGGCTCGACAGGTCCATGATGCTTCTGCGCCCATATTGACCGCGGAGAGTACCTTCTGCATCTCCACATCGTAATCTTTACAGTCTTTCGAAACACCGAGATTTACATTGATTTTCGTGCGCAGCATCGAGCCGATGCCCTCCGGATCGATGCAGGTGTGCAGTTTATTGGCCGGAATGGCAACCTTTCCGCTGGCAACGAGCGGCATCAGTCTTCCACGGCCATATACTCTTTTTCTGCGACTTTTTTCAGCTCCGGTGTTACAATGCCGCGGCGTGCGGCGTCCATCTGTGTTGCGTAATTGCGTTCCATCTGTTGTTCTCCTTTATTTTCAAAATCAGATCCGGTAAGCGTGGTTCAGCGGTCCCGAGCCGTGGCCGAGATCCATCATGCTCGCGAGTGCGCCCGAAATATACTCTTTTGCGGCGGAAATGGCATCCGGAAGGGAAAGCCCCTTTGCGAGCCCCGATGCGATGGCGCTGGAGAGTGTACAGCCGGTGCCGTGTGTGTTCGGATTGTCGATGCGTTTTCCGGTGAACCAGGTAAATGTGCCGTTGTGATATAAAAGATCGTTGGCATCATTGATACTGTGGCCGCCCTTTAATAGAACGGCACAGCCGCAGGAATCCCCGATCTCTTTTGCGGCGCGTTCCATATCGCTTTCCGACTGGATTTTGATGCCGGAGAGAACTTCTCCCTCTGGAATATTCGGTGTGATGACTTCGGCCAGAGGAAAGAGCAGTTTTTTCATCAGGTCAGGCACGCCGCCCGAAGCGAGCGCGGAACCGCTTGTAGCGACGAGGACCGGGTCCACAACGATGTGTTTGGCCTGGTAGAAGCGAAGCCGTTCGGAGATGACTTCGATCAGTGCCGGGGAGGATACCATACCGATTTTGACGGCGTCCGGGAAGATGTCCGTAAAGACGGCGTCAAGCTGTGCGGCCAGAAACTCCGGTGTTACATCGAAAATACCGGAAACTCCGGTGGTGTTCTGGGCGGTGAGTGCGGTAATTGCCGACATGGCGTAAACTCCGTTTGTGATCATGGTTTTGATGTCTGCCTGAATGCCGGCGCCTCCGCTGGAATCACTTCCCGCGATTGTTAATGCTGTTTTCATGTTTTTCGCGTCCATGAGAATTACTCCTTTGCATTACTTTTCTTTTTGGACAGGCGACAAAGAAAGTGGTGCCCCCAGTCTGCCGCCTGGTGTGAGGATGAATGGTTACGTAAAATTATTTGTTTTCCAGCATGCGCAGAGTCTGTTCTTTCAGATCCTTCGTTGCGGAAACAATGTCTTTCTGTGCAAAAATGGCACTGATGACGGCGATGCCGCAGATGCCGCTGCCGGAAAGCTCCGTCACGTTATCGCGTGTGATGCCGCCGATGGCGATGACAGGGATTTTAACGGCATTGCAGATAGCAGTCAGCGTTTCGTGGCTGACATCCTCCGCATCCGCCTTGGAACCGGTGTGGAAGACCGCGCCGACGCCGAGGTAATCTGCCCCGCGCTGCTCGGCGAGAATGGCCTGTTCCACGGTCTGCGCCGAAACGCCGATGATCTTGTCCGGGCCAAGCTTAGCACGGACATCGCCGGCCTCCATATCGCTCTGGCCGACATGAACGCCGTCCGCATCCATCTTAGCTGCGATTTCCACGTTATCGTTGATGACGAAAGGAACATGGTATGCGGCACAGAGTTTTTTCAGTTCCAGTGCCTCTTCCATAAAGTGATCCTGGTCAAGATTTTTTTCGCGGAGCTGGATAAACGTTGCGCCGCCCTGCAGAGCCTTTTCCACCTGGCTGTACAGTGTCTCGCCGTTCAGCCAGCTGCGGTCTGTCACAGCATATAAAAGCAGGCCTTTTTTATCGCACTTCATACTTTGCACCTTTCTCCAGCGTCTCGCCGTCCATGTGGTAGATGGCGTCGATGATGCGGTTCCGGTAGGTGGAGTTGCCGTCTTCCGGTTTCATATGGCTCCAGCCGATCTCGCCGGCAAGTCCCATCGCGCAGACAGCGGCAGCAGCGGCTTTTAACGGCTCGTCCGGGTTGGCAACGAGGTAAGCGGTCATCATGCCGGAGAGCTGGCAGCCTGTTCCGGTGATGCTTCCCATCTCGGCGCGTCCGTTGCGGATCACGTAGCAGGTGTCAGCATCGGCAACGAGGTCGATCGCTCCTGTGATGGCGACAACACAGTTGTGGTCTTTCGCAAAGTTTTTTGCAAAAGCAACGGCGCTGTCGAGGTTTTCGTCTGTTACTTTATCGGCAACGTCTGCATCAACACCCTTTGTCGTTCCACTTCCGAGTGCCAGTGTTTTGATTTCGGAAATATTTCCGCGGATGACGGTGAACGGGATTTTTTCCATCAGCCGACTGCGGTCGAAGTACGTAAGTGGCTTGCGCCTGCGCCGACTGGATCGAGCAGGATTTTGTGACCGAGCGAAGCTGCTTTTGCACCGGCACGGTACATGCCGTCGATGCTCGTTCTGTGCAGCGTTCCGATGTTGATGTTCAGACCGCCGCAGATGGAGGTGATATCCTCGACATCCTCCGGTTCATCGGACATGATCGGGCTTGCGCCGCATGCCAGCAGAATATTGGCGACATCGTTTACTGTAACGTAATTTGTGATGTTGTGTACGAGAGGGGTTGTTTTTCTGACATTGTCAAGACAAGTGCCTAACATAATTTTTTGTTCCTCCTGTGTGAGTATTTTTGCAGAAGCAAATTCCCTTGTGGTACTGGAAGAACCTGTTGATGATGTGTTCATAGAGATTAAAAAAGCAGATATACGTGGAGGTATATCTGCAGAAAATGTGCATATCGTATCTCCCTACGTTGGCATTACCCAAATCAGGTTCAGGGTCTAGGAGATGCATCCTACTCTCAGCCCGCTTCGCACGCGAGCTCCCCTTTGCTTTCTGCAGACAATTATATACGCATAAAAACAATTGTGCAAGAGAAAAACGGAAGATTTAAAAAAATTTCAGAAAAATAAAAAAGACATGCAAAATATTGGAAATGTAATGTTATTTGGGTTGACAGAGAAAATAATATCAGCGTAAAATGAAGTATAAAATATGCGTGGAAGACGGGTGAAACGATGGAAGAACAAAGAAGCTTGAACTCTACCAGGACAGCCCGGAATACACCTTCGACCTGATCCTCGTGGACGTACATATCGCAAAGCCGATTGATGCGGAATTACTGAAAAAGAAAATTGCAGAGTATTGCAGGTGAAAAGAAGTGCCCCTGCCCGGCATCTGATGTGTGCCGGGCAGGGGCTTTTGATGTGCGAATCTTATTTTTCTTCCTCCGGGTACGTATAGCCCCAGGTTCTGCGGAAGGAGGTCATCAGATCCATGACGTCCTCGTGTAGTCGAGGTGCATGGCAGATGCATCTCCATTGATGGCGCGTTCCATGTCGGCGAGCTCATAGGCGAGTGCATCGGCGTTGTCACCGGCTTTGATGATTTCGGATTCGCCGGTGGAAGCGTCTGTGATTTTTGCTTCCCAGGCACGCGGGTACTCCATGATCTCGATAAATCCGTTCTCACAGGAAACCATGCCGCGTTTCGGCTGTTTGGAGTGGAGAGAGAGCATCACACTTGCCATCTGCCTTCCTGATTGGTGAGAAGGAGGCCGGCCTGCTCGTCCACACCGGTCGGAGCGGGCTTTACCTGGGAAAGGAGCTGATCCGGCTTAGAGTCGAAGAACCAGCGGATGAAGGAGAGTGCGTATACGCCGATATCAAGCATCGCGCCGCCTGCGAGATTCCGGTTGAAGAAGCGGTTCTTCATGTTGTACTCTTTGAAACTGCCGAAGTTCATCGTGATCAGATTGACTCTGCCGAGACTGCCGGAGTCGAGAAGTTTTTTCAGCTCTTTGTAGATCGGCATATGGTAAATCGTCATTGCCTCTCCGATGATGACACCTTTTTCTTTTGCAAGCGCTATGGCCTCGTCGAGCTCGTCGCTGTTCAGCGTAATCGATTTCTCAACGAGAATGTGTTTTCCATTGGCAATCGCCTCTTTCATAAAGCCAAGATGCGTGTTGTGCGGCGTCGTGATATAAATGACATCGACCTCCGGATCGGTAAACATCTCATGGAAATCATCGTAAACTTTTCCAATTCCATATTTCTCCGCAAAAGCAGCCGCCTTCTCATGGGTCCGGTTGCCGACTGCGTAAATATTCTTTCCGTTTTTCTGCAGTGCGACCGCCATTTCATTTGCAATCACACCGCATCCGAGTACAGCCCATTTGATTTCTTTCATCGTGAGATTCTCCTATCGTATCTATTTCGCCCAGAGCGGTTCTTCGCTTCCGCTGTAGTCAAACCGTCCGTCGTTTTTCTCTTCCAGTGCTTTGATCATATGGTACGTAAATTCATTGTAAGGCGTTGGAATTCCAAGCTCTTTTCCCATGCGGATCAGCGCACCCGAGAACATATCAATTTCCGTATGGCGTCCCGCATCGAGATCCTGGAGCGTCGAGTAGCGCGCCGTCGGCGGAACCGCACTTCCGCGTCCCGAGGAGACATCCGCCTTGCTGATATTAATTCCCTTTGCCTCCGCAATCGCCATCAGTTCTGCGCGGAGTCCGTCGCTGATCGCCTTCATATGTACACTGTCGCGGTAGCAGCCGACCCCGGCACCGAGAATAGCCTGCGGCAGGTTATTGCAGACATTCAGCCGGAATTTGCTCCATAGTTCCTCTAAAATACAATCGGTTGCCCGGTAATGCAGCCCTGTGCCGGAGAACAGATCCAGAACAGCCTGCACACGCTCACTGTCGTACGGCGCCGAAACTTCGCCGAAAATGATGCCGAGCGTCGCCTCAGGGTTGAAAACGTAGCCGTCATTCTCTTTATGAGAAGCTACTTTGATAACAGCATGAAGCAGATGCTCCGCACCGACTTTTTCCGCGATGATCTCCTCACTGTCCACGCCGTTCATCAGACTCATGATCACAGTATTCTCGCCGGTAACGGCAGTAATATTGTCAAGAGCCCCCGGCAGTGCGCCGTATTTGAGCGAGACGATCAGAAAATCCACGCCGTGTGCCTCTTCCGGTGTCCATACCTCCGGGTGATAAACCGTATCGTTAATTTTGCATCCTTTGTTTTTCAGACGCTTCGCCCGTTCCCCGGACGCGATAACGCCAAGCCGGATGTCCTTTTTCTCCGAAAGCCCCCAGATTACATAAGACCCAACCGCTCCGGCGCCCAGAACAGCAACTGATTTTATTATCATAATAGCCTCCTTTGTAACTATTTGAATTACCCTTACTATAACAAATTTTGCGGAGATCCTCAATTTGTTTTTCAAAATAGAAAATTTCGGAAAAGGAAGCCTAAATGTGTTGACGGAAGCTATTGGACCGCGGAGCAGAATAACTGGATGGTGACAGACGATCTGAAAAAGGTCAACGATACGCTGGGCCACGAGATGGGCGACATCATGATCCTGAACTTTGCAAAGCTCCTGCGGAAGGTCGTTCCGCCTCCGACCTGCTGCACGAGGCAGATCTGAAAATGTACGAAGACAAAATCCGGACGAAAGAAGAACAGAAGGCAAAAGAAAAACAAGAGAAGAAATAAGAAACGAAGGAGAAACGAAATTCGAACATTTCTCCTTTGTTTTTTGCGCGCATTTTTACCGGGAAATCATATTCTAAGGTTAGAATGAAAAAACAGGAGAATCTGTTGATGAAAGGAAAATGGCTGACAGGTGCGCTTGTACTGGCAATGGCGGCAGTGACGCTGGCGGGATGCGGGGCAAAAGATGAGACAAAAGAAAAAGTGGAGCAGGTGACATTAAATGAGGTTGCCCACTCCATTTTTTACGCCCCGCAGTACGTGGCAATTGAGGAGGGGTATTTTGCGGACGAGGGCATTGATCTGACGCTGATAACAGGATTTGGTGCAGATAAAGTGCTGACGGCGATGATTTCCGGCGAGGCGGATATCGGGTTTATGGGGGCGGAGGCAACCGTCTACGCGTACCTCGAGGGAACCGCAGACCCGGTTGTGAACTTCGCGCAGCTGACGCAGCGGGCGGGAAACTTTGTTGTGGGAAGAGAGAAAGACAATTCGTTTACCTGGGAGAAATTGAAAAACAAAGAGGTATTAGGGGGAAGAAAAGGCGGTATGCCGGAAATGGTCTTTGAGTATGTTCTGGCGCAGAAAGGGATTGATAAAAAAGACGTAAACATTAACCAGAGCATCGATTTTGGTTCCACAGCTGCCGCGTTCTCCGGCGGGCAGGGGGATTATACGATTGAATTTGAACCGTCCGCGACACTGCTCGAGCAGAAGGGCGACGGCTATGTCGTGGCATCGGTCGGAACGGAATCCGGGTATGTGCCGTATACGTCGTACAGCGTCAAACAGAGTTATCTGAAAACGCACGGCGCAACCGTAGAAAAATTCACGAAGGCACTGCAGAAGGGAATGGACTTCGTGCAGACGCACACACCGGAGGAGATTGCAGAAGTGATTGCGCCGCAGTTTGCAGAAACCGAGCTGGAAACCATCACCGCGATCGTGCGCCGCTACTATGAGCAGGATACGTGGAAAGAAAATCTGATCTTTGAGGAAGAAAGTTTTGATCTTCTGCAGGAGATTCTGGAGCAGGCGGGAGAGCTGGAGAAAAAGGCACCGTACAAGACACTCGTGACAACAAAATACGCCGAAGAGGCCGCCGCCAAAGGCTGATTCCGGCGGAATAGAAAAGCGAAAAAAGACAGAAAAAGACACTTTTCGACATTCGTCGACAAACAGCGACATTTCATTCGAAAAAAATAAAGAAAATTGCAAAAGAAAAGAAGAAAAATAGAGAAAAAGTATTGCAAAAAAGTAAATTTTGTTGCATACTATGGATGTCGCATATATTTTTTACAACACAGGCATACGGAGGCGAACAGACATGAAAGTAGGTTTTATCGGCGGCGGCAACATGGCGAGTGCCATGATTGGCGGAATGATTCAAAAAGGAGTTGTATCTGCAGATGACATTCTGGTATCGGTCCGCACGGAGAAAAGTGTGGAACGCTTGACCAACCAGTTTGGAGTCCAGGCGACTACGGAGAACGAAGCGGTCGTAGCCGGATCCGATCTTGTATTCCTGGCAGTAAAGCCAAACCAAATAAAAAATATAATAAACCTCGTCAAAAACTTCATCTCACCCGAGAAGATTATCGTATCGATTCTTCCCGGTAAGTCTTTACAATGGCTGGGTACAGAAATCGGAAAACCAACAAAGTTAATTCGCACCATGCCAAACACACCAGCACTCGTCGGAGAAGGAATGACCGGCGTCTGTGCCAATGATCTCGTGACGGAGGAAGAGCTGCAGCTCGTTTTAACCCTCCTGAAAAGCTTTGGCCGCGCAGAAGTTGTTCCGGAGTATCTGATGGATACCGTCACAGGTGTCAGCGGAAGCTCGCCGGCGTACGTATTTCTTTTCCTGGAGGCTCTTGCAGATGCGGCCGTAGCCGAAGGAATGCCGAGAAAACAGGCATATGAATTTGCTGCACAGTCTGTCCTTGGAAGCGCCAAAATGCTTCTCGAGACAGGAATGCACCCGGGAGAATTAAAAGACATGGTCTGCTCGCCAGGCGGAACCACCATCGAAGCGGTTGCCGTACTGGAGCGGGAGAAACTGAGAAGTGCTGTTATTGATGCAACACGAGCCTGCATCCGGAAATCAAAGGGAGTGGATTAGAAGGAGCAGCACCGCCGCTTTGACAGAATGACGCTAATGTGAAAGCAGCAAAATAAAGAATGTATGCACAAAAAAACAAACCAAAACAAGCAAAAAGCAAGCACAAAAAAGAGTAAAAAAACAAACGAGCGGAAAAATCCCGGCAGCCGTGGAAAAGGCACCGGGATTTTTTCTGGTAATTTATAGTTTTTTTCCTTTACTGAGCGTACTGTTGTGATAATCGGAAGAATAGGTTACATCCTTTCCAAACCATACCGGAGGAACAAAGGCGTTTGCGGATGCTTCGTCCGGAAACTCCACCTCTGCGAGGTAAAGGCCTTCATACGGCGCATCAAAGACATCGAGCTCGATCGTCAGATCCGTTCCGGTAAGCGGCAGCAGATAGCGTGTTTTTGAGATGAGAACGCCGTCTGCCTTTTCCCGCAGATGAAGGTAGGATTCCTTTGTGAGCGGAAGATTATACTCTTCACGCACCATCAGCCTTTTGACTTGTAGGTCAGATAATATTCGTCGTCAGAGCGGCGGATGCGGACAACCGGTTCGGTGGAAAGATAGCCCTGCTCGATTTTTTTACATGGATAGCTTGTAAGATTTTCCGGAAGCTGATCCAGAAGGTATTTGCGTTCGATTTCCATAAAAGAGACTCCTTCTCGTGATTGCATCACTGCTTTTTTCAAGAGTTTACCATGCTTTTCCCGTGATGTTAAGCGAAATCCGGCTTTTTGCGAAAAAAGTCCTGAAATTTTTATGAAATGCAAGCATTCTGCGGAAAAATGTGGTATAATAGCGGCGGTTTGTTACAAAGAAAAGCAGAGAATATCACGTGACAAAACACACGAGACTGATCATACAACACAGGAGGACAAAACCATGGCAAAGATTTATGTATTTCTGGCAGACGGATGTGAAGAGATTGAGGCACTGACCCCGGTGGATCTGCTGCGCAGAGCCGGAGAAGACGTATGCACCGTTTCTATTATGGGAAGAAAAGAAGTAACAGGATCCCACAAAATCACCATTCTTGCAGATGAAACCATCGAAGAGGGAGAGTTTGATGACGGAGACATGCTGGTACTTCCGGGCGGAATGCCGGGTACATTAAATCTGGCCGGAAACGAGACGCTCGCAGCGCTGATTCGTTCCTATGACGATCAGGGAAAGAAACTGGCAGCCATCTGCGCAGCGCCGAGCATCCTTGGTGTGATGGGCATCTTAAAAGATAAAAACGCTGTCTGCTTCCCGGGATTTGAAGAAAAGCTGGCAGGCGCAAACGTACTCGATGTACCGGCAGTCACCAACAAAAATGTGACCACCGGCCGCGGCATGGGAGCAGCCACTGACTTCGCACTGGAGCTGATCCGTGTTCTGCAGGGAGAGGACAAAGCAAAAGAAATGGCGGAAAAAATCGTATTTCATTGCTAAAAAAAAGCCTAAAAACCACAGAAATATAAAAAAATCACTGGCGTTTTTGAAAAGAGTATGCTATACTCGATAAATGACTGTAGAATGGAGAGGTGTGCAGGTTTTCTGCCGCTTTTCAGATAAATCAAGGAGGAAATTGATAAAATGAGTGTACAGGTCGAAAATTTAGAAAAGAATATGGCCAAACTTACCATTGAGGTTCCGGCTGAAGAATTAGAGAAAGCACTGGAGAAAGCTTACCAGAAACAGAAAAAGAACATCAGCGTTCCGGGCTTCCGTAAAGGAAAAGTTCCGAGAGCTATGGTAGAAAAAATGTATGGCCCGGCAGTATTCTATGAGGATGCTGTAAACAGCCTTGTTCCGGAAGAGTATTCCAAAGCAGCAGAAGAGAGCAAACTGGACATCGTATCCCGTCCGGAGATCAACGTAGAGCAGATCGAAAAAGGCAAAGCTTTCATCTTTACCGCAACTGTAGCAGTAAAACCGGAAGTTACCCTTGGCGAGTACAAAGGTCTGGAAGTAGCAAAAGCTGACACAACCGTTACAGATGAAGAAGTAGAAGCTGAGCTGAAAAAAGAGCAGGAGAAAAATGCAAGAACCATCAATGTAGAGGATCGTCCGGCAGCAGACGGAGATACCGTTACACTTGACTTCGAAGGTTCTGTAGACGGCGTTCCGTTCGACGGCGGCGCTGGAAAAGATTATCCGCTGACCCTTGGCTCCCATTCCTTCATTCCGGGATTCGAAGAGCAGCTCGTTGGCGCAGCTCTGGAAGAGGAGAAGGAAGTAAACGTTACTTTCCCAGAGGATTATCAGGCAGAAGAGCTTGCTGGAAAAGCAGCAGTATTTAAATGCACCATCCACAAAATCGAAGCAAAAGAGCTTCCGGCACTTGATGACGACTTCGCAAAAGACGTTTCCGAGTTCGATACTCTGGATGAGTACAAAAAAGAAATCAAAGACAACCTGACCAAGAAAAAAGAAGAGCAGGCTAAGACAGAAAAAGAGAACGCTGTCGTAGATAAAGCAGTAGAGAACGCAACAATGGAGATTCCGGAGCTATGATCGATACGCAGGTAGAGAACATGGTTGACGATTTCGCAAGAAGAATCCAGTCCCAGGGTCTGTCCATGGAGCAGTACATGCAGTTTACAGGCGCTACCGTTGATTCCTTAAAAGAGCAGATGAAACCGCAGGCTGTTAAGAGAATCGAGAGCAGACTGGTACTTGAGAAAGTTGCAGAAGCAGAGAACATCCAGATCAGCGATGAGAAGCTGGACGAAGAGCTGGCTAAAATGGCTGAAATGTACAAAATGGAGCTGGATAAATTCAAAGAGCTCGTTGGCGAATATGAGAAAGAGCAGATGAAGAAAGATCTCGCTGTTCAGGAAGCAGTAACTCTCATGGCCGACAGCGCAAAAGAGGCGTAAGACCTCGGAAAGAGAGGCAATTGAATGAGTTTTGTACCTTATGTCATCGAGCAGACAAGCAGGGGAGAGAGAAGTTACGATATTTATTCAAGACTGCTGAACGACCGTATTATTTTTCTGGGAGAGGAAGTCACTGACGTATCGGCAAACCTGATCGTTGCACAGCTTCTTTTCTTGGAGTCTGAAGATCCGGGAAAAGATATCCACATGTATATCAACAGTCCGGGAGGTTCTGTAAGCGCAGGACTTGCTATCTACGATACGATGCAGTACATCAAATGTGATGTATCCACGATCTGTATCGGTATGGCTGCCAGCATGGGAGCATTCCTTCTTGCCGGCGGTACCAAAGGAAAGAGAATGGCTCTGCCAAACTCTGAAATCATGATTCATCAGCCATCCGGCGGTGCACAGGGTCAGGCAACCGAGATCAAAATCGTTGCAGAACAGATTCTGAAAACCAAACGGAAATTAAATGAAATTCTGGCGGCAAATACAGGAAAACCGCTGGAACAGATTGAGATCGATACCGAGCGTGACAACTATATGTCCGCAGAGGAAGCAAAAGCATACGGTCTGATTGATAATGTAATTACGAACCGATAAGAGAGGAAAGGTGTCCAAAAGCGTAGTTCCGGCAATGAGGCTTTTGTGGCACCTTTTGCCTTATCCGGCGATAAGGTTTAGTTGTAATATGTTGAAAGGAAGAAAACGATGGCTATAAAAGGGAATGATACCAAGATCCGCTGCTCTTTCTGCGGAAAGACAGAAGACCAGGTACGCAAGCTGATCGCAGGCCCGGACGGGGCATACATCTGTGATGACTGCGTGGCAATCTGCTCGGAGATCATTCAGGAAGAATTTGAGGATCTGTACGGCGAGCAGGATACCGACGAGATCAACCTGATCAAACCAAAGGAAATCAAAGCATTTCTGGATGACTACGTAATCGGACAGGATGAGGCGAAAAAAGTGCTCTCCGTTGCTGTTTACAACCATTACAAACGAGTGCTTTCCGGTGCATCCTCCGACATCGAACTGCAGAAGAGCAACATTCTGATGCTCGGACCGACCGGTTCCGGAAAAACGTATCTGGCACAGACACTGGCCAAACTGATCAACGTTCCGTTTGCAATTGCAGACGCAACGGCACTCACCGAGGCAGGTTATGTCGGCGAGGACGTAGAAAACATTCTGCTCCGCCTCATTCAGGCAGCAGACTATGATATCGAGCGCGCTGAGCACGGCATCATCTACATCGATGAGATCGATAAAATCACAAGAAAATCCGAAAACGCTTCGATCACACGAGATGTTTCCGGCGAGGGTGTACAGCAGGCACTGCTGAAAATCCTGGAGGGAACTGTAGCTTCCGTTCCGCCGCAGGGCGGAAGAAAGCATCCGCATCAGGAGTTTATTCAGATTGATACGACGAATATCCTCTTTATCTGCGGCGGTGCATTCGAAGGACTCGAGAAGATCATCGAGACGAGACAGGATACGAAATCCATCGGATTCAACAATCCGATCGGCCATGCAAAAGATGAGAATGTCGGAGATCTGCTCCGTCAGGTCATGCCGCAGGATCTGACCAAGTTCGGCCTGATTCCGGAGTTTGTCGGACGTGTGCCGATTGTCGTTACGTTAAATTCTCTGGATGAGACGGCCCTGATGAAGATTCTGGTTGAGCCGAAGAATTCTCTGGTCAAACAGTACAAGAAGCTGTTTGAGCTGGACGGCGTACAGCTTGACTTCAAAGAAGATGCACTCGAAGCGATTGCAAAGAAATCCCTGGAGCGGAAAACAGGCGCCAGAGGTCTCCGCGCAATCATGGAAGATACGATGATGGATCTGATGTATGAGATCCCGTCGGACAATACGACAAAAGAATGCGTCATCACCAAGGACGCTGTAGAAAAGAAGGCGGAGCCGGAGATTATTCACGGCGAACCGGCCCCTGTTCCACGGCGGAATATGGGAAGAAGATCCGGAAGACCGGAAACCGCCTGAAAAACGCAGGAGGAAACTTAAATGGAAGAAGTGACAAAAGTATTACCGGCGATTGCGCTGCGTGGAACAACGATTTTGCCGGATATGATTGTACATTTTGATATCAGCAGACCTAAATCGGTCCGTGCGGTCGAGGAGGCGATGCTGGGAGACCAGAAAATTTTCCTGATTACACAGAAAGACCCGGATACGGAAGTACCGGGTCTGCTTGATGTGTATAAAATTGGAACAATTGCGGTCATCAAACAGGTTGTGAGAATGCCAAAGGATGTTCTTCGGATTCTCGTAGAAGCAGAAAGACGCGCAGAACTGCTGAACTTCGAGGAAGAGGAGAGCGAGTATCTCCGCGCCGAGGTGGCGCTGTTTACCGGCTCGGACGAAATGCAGTTTTCCGATATCGAGCAGGAGGCAATGCTGCGCAACTTAAAAGAGCTGTTTGCCGTCTACTGCGAGCAGACGCAGAAAGTCAGCAAGGAACTGGCAGGCCAGATCCTCGGAACCGAAGAAGTTGGAAAGCTGGTGGACCAGATCTGCATGAATCTGCCCCTCGACTACGTAAACCGCCAGAAACTGCTGGAGGCTGTGGAGCTTTCCGAGCGGTATGATACGCTCTGCGTCATGATCGCCAACGAGATTCAGATTCAGGAGATCCGTTCGGAGATTCAGGGAAAAATCAAAGAGCGGATCGATAAGAACCAGCGTGATTATATTCTGCGCGAGCAGCTTAAAGTCATCCGCGAGGAACTCGGCGAGGACAATTCCCGGACCGAGATTGAAAATTATAAGAAGCAGCTTGAGAAGCTCAAAGCCTCCAAAGAGGTAAAAGAGCGGATTTCCGAGGAGATTCACCGTCTGGAAAATTCGGCCAACAATCCGTCCGAGGCAGGCGTGATCCGCGGCTATATCGAGACACTGCTGGGGCTTCCGTGGGATAAGGCATCCCGTGACAATCAAGATCTGGCAAGAGCACGCGAGATTCTGGAGGAAGATCACTACGGTCTTTCGAAAGTAAAAGAGAGAATCCTCGAATTCCTGGCCGTACGCACCCTGACGAAGAAAGGCGAGAGCCCGATTCTCTGCCTGGCAGGCCCTCCGGGAACCGGTAAGACCTCGATTGCGAGAAGCGTGGCGCGAGCCTGAATAAAAAATACGTCCGCATCTGTCTCGGCGGTGTGCGGGATGAGGCGGAGATCCGCGGCCACAGAAGAACCTACATCGGCGCGATGCCGGGACGCATTGCGGCGGGACTCCATCAGGCGAAGGTGAAAAATCCGTTGATGCTGCTCGACGAGATCGACAAAGTAAGTGCAGATTACAAGGGAGATACCTCTTCCGCACTTCTTGAGGTCCTCGATTCCGAGCAGAATAATAAATTTGCCGATCATTACGTAGAGCTTCCGATCGACCTTTCGGAGGTGCTCTTTATTGCAACCGCAAATGATATTCAGAACATTCCGCGTCCGTTGCTGGACCGTATGGAAGTGATTGAAATTTCAAGCTATACGGAAAACGAGAAGTTCCATATCGCAAAAGAACATCTCGTTCCGAAGCAGAAGAAGGCGAACGGTCTGAAAGAAGCACAGCTTGTGATCGAGGATGAGGCGCTGATGGAAGTGATCAGCGGCTACACCAGAGAGGCCGGTGTCCGCTCCCTGGAGCGCCAGATCGGCAGAATCTGCAGAAAGAGCGCGAGAAAGATTCTCGAGGAACAGGTAAAAGAGGTTGTTGTGACGAAAAAAAACCTGGAAGAGTTCCTCGGAAAAGAGAGGTATGAGTTCCAGCCGGCCAACGAAAAACCGGAGATTGGTATTGTGCGCGGTCTTGCCTGGACGGCAGTCGGCGGCGATACGCTGCAGATCGAGGTCAATGTGATGCCGGGAAAAGGAGAGTTTCTGCTGACCGGCCAGCTCGGCGATGTGATGAAGGAGTCTGCGCAGGCGGGCATCAGCTTTATTCGTTCCGTGGCAGAGCAGTATGAGATTCCGAAAGAATTTTTCGAGAAACACGACATCCACATTCACATTCCGGAGGGAGCCGTTCCAAAAGATGGCCCGTCTGCCGGTATTACGATGGCGACGGCGATGGTTTCCGCGATCACAAAGGTTCCGGTAAAAGCAGACGTTGCGATGACCGGAGAGATTACGCTCCGCGGCCGTGTGCTTCCGATCGGTGGCTTAAAAGAGAAGCTGCTGGCGGCAAAGAAAGCCGGTATCCATATGGTTCTCGTTCCGGAGAAAAATGAGCCGGATGTAAGAGAACTGGATGCGGAGATCACAGACGGACTGCAGATCGAATTTGTCGGCAGCATGGAACAGGTATTAAAACTGGCACTTGTGGAAAAGAAGTAAGGCCAGAAGATGCAAAAAACAGGAGAAGAAAAGTATGGTAATTAAACAGGTAGAGCTGCAGCATGTCTGCGGAATCACCAGTAAACTGCCGGATACCGGTCAGGTGGAAGTGGCATTTGCGGGAAAATCCAATGTTGGAAAATCTTCTCTCATCAATGCCCTGATGAATCGGAAATCACTGGCGCGTACCAGTGCGCAGCCGGGAAAAACACAGACGATCAACTACTACCACATCAATGAGGAAATGTATCTGGTGGATTTGCCGGGATACGGTTTTGCGAGAGCCTCCGAGGAGGTTAAAGCAAAATGGGGCAAGCTGATCGAGGATTATCTGCATCAGTCAAAAATGCTGCACGCAGTATTTCTTCTGATTGATATCCGTCATGCACCGTCCAACAACGATCGCATCATGTACAACTGGATTCTTCGAAACGGCTATCAGCCGATCATCATTGCGACGAAGCTGGACAAGATCAAGCGCAGCCAGCTTCAGAAACAGATCAAGCTGATCCGCGAGACGCTGGAGGTTGAGAAAGATACGATTGTGATTCCGTTTTCTGCAGAGACAAAACAGGGACGCGAGGAGATCTGGAATCTGATTGATGAAATCCGCTCGGATGCAGAAGAAAGCGGGGAATAATGTCATGGGTATGATACGTGCTGCAGGCCTTGGGTATGAATACCTCCGTTACGAGGAGGAAGGACAGGAGCCGGAAGTAACAAAAGCGATCGAGGACGTCAGTCTGGAAATCCAGAAAGGTCAGTTTATCGCGGTGCTCGGGCATAACGGAAGCGGAAAATCAACGCTTGCGAAACATATCAACGCTCTGCTGGTGCCTACAGAAGGCACCATGTGGTGGATGATATGAAGACGACAGATGAGGAGGATGTCTGGAAGATCCGCCAGAAAGCCGGTATGGTATTCCAGAACCCGGATAACCAGATCATCGGAAATGTGGTGGAAGAGGATGTCGGCTTTGGACCGGAAAATCTGGGTGTCCCGACCGATGAAATCTGGAAACGGGTGGAGGAGAGCCTTACGGCGACCGGGATGATTTCATACCGGGCCCACTCTCCGAATAAGCTCTCGGGAGGTCAGAAACAGAGGGTTGCAATTGCAGGAGTGATGGCTATGCAGCCGGAATGTATTGTTCTTGATGAACCAACCGCGATGCTGGATCCGAACGGACGAAAAGAGGTTCTTCGCGCTGTGCGTAAGCTGAATGAAGAAAAGGGCGTTACGGTTATTCTGATTACGCATTACATGGAAGAGGTTGTTTTTGCGGACCGTGTGTTCGTTATGGACAGCGGCAGACTGGTAATGCAGGGGACACCACGGGAGATTTTCTCCGAGGTGGAAAAATTAAAAGAGCTCCGTCTCGATGTACCCCAAGTGACACTGTTGGCTTATGAATTGAGAAAAAGTGGTGTAGATCTCCCGGAGGGAATTCTGACCATTGAAGAACTGGTGAATGCATTATGTCATTGAAACTTGAAGATGTAACGTACACATACAGCCCGGGAACGGCATATGAAATGCACGCCCTGGAGCATATCAATCTTGAAATTCCGAATGGCCAGTTTGTTGGGATTATCGGCCATACGGGAAGCGGAAAATCGACGCTTGTGCAGCATTTGAACGGTCTGATCCGACCGACTGCCGGACGGGTGCTGTATAACGGAGAGGATATCTGGAAAGAAGGATATCCGCTAAGAGAGCTTCGAAGCCATGTGGGACTGGTTTTCCAGTACCCGGAGCATCAGCTTTTTGAGACGGATGTGATCACAGATGTCTGCTTCGGACCGAAAAACCAGGGACTTTCACCGGAGGAATGCAGAAAACGGGCGGAAGAGGCACTGGATCATGTCGGATTTCCAAAGGAAATGTATGAAAAATCGCCGTTTGAACTCTCCGGAGGTCAGAAACGTCGTGTTGCGATTGCCGGTGTGCTTGCCATGAACCCGGATTTTCTGGTGCTTGACGAGCCGACTGCAGGCCTTGATCCGAAGGGACGCGATGAAATCCTCGATCAGCTTGCATTGCTGCATAAGACGCGCGGCATTTCGGTCGTGCTCGTATCGCACAGCATGGAGGATATTGCAAAATATGTAGAGCGGATTATTGTCATGAACCACGGTCATGTGGCGTTTGACGATACACCGAAGAAAGTCTTCGCTCACTATAAAGAGCTCGAGAAAATCGGTCTTGCGGCGCCGCAGATGACGTATATTATGCATGCGCTAAAGGAACACGGCATGGACGTGGACGTAACGGCGACGACGGTTGAGGAGGCACGCGATACGATTCTTGCGGCACTGGAAAGTCAGAAGAAAAACGGGAAAAAAGGAGCAGAAGTATGTTAAGAGATATTACTCTGGGACAGTATTACCCGGCAGATTCTATTCTGCACCGGCTTGACCCGCGTGTGAAATTTGTAGGAACGATCGTTTATGTCGTTTCCCTCTTTTTGTTCCACAATTGGGGCTATCTGCTTGGAACCGTATTCCTTGCGGTGATGATTAAACTGTCGAAGGTACCGTTCAAATTTATCACGAAGGGTCTGAAATCAATTTTTGTGCTGCTTGCGATTACGATGGTGTTTAACATCTTATTTACGCCGGGTGAGGTGCTCGTCCGTATCTGGAAAATTACGATCACCCACGAGGGTGTGGCCATGGCATGCCGTATGTCGGTGCGTCTGATTTTCCTGATGATCGGCTCTTCGCTGATGACGCTGACGACAACGCCGAACCAGCTGACGGATGCACTCGAAAGCCTGCTCGGACCATTGAAAAAAATCCATGTGCCGGTGCATGAGATTTCCATGATGATGTCAATCGCACTCCGTTTTATCCCGATTCTCCTGGAAGAGACAGACAAGATTATGAAAGCGCAGATGGCGCGCGGCGCGGATTTTGAGAGCGGAAATATTATCCAGAGAGTAAAGAACATGGTGCCGCTTCTGGTGCCGCTGTTTATTTCAGCCTTCCGCCGTGCAAATGATCTGGCGCTGGCAATGGAAGCACGCTGCTACCACGGAGGAGAGGGAAGAACACAGATGAAGCCGCTTCGGTATCAGACGCGCGATTATGCGGCGTATGGCATCCTTATGGCATACCTTGTGTGCAGTATCGGCCTTCGCGTGTGTGGACTCTGATTTTGGCGAAAACGGAGGAGAAGAATGCGCAGAATTAAGCTGATTGTAGCGTATGACGGCACAAATTACTGTGGATGGCAGGTGCAGCCAAACGGCATTACAGTACAGGAAGTATTAAACCAGGCTCTTTCCGATCTTTTTGCGAAGAAAACGGCCTGCATCGGCGCAAGCCGGACCGACGCAGGGGTACATGCCCTTGGCAATGTGGCGGTGTTTGACACGGATGCGAGAATGCCGGCAGACCGCATCGCATTTGCGCTGAACACACGGCTTCCGGCGGATATCCGTATTCAGGGATCATCCGAAGTGCCGCCGGACTTTCACCCGCGTTTTACCGCAACAGTAAAACGTATGAATATCGGATTTTGAACCGCACCTTTGCAGATCCGACGCGGAGACTGAATTCCTATTTCTGGTACGGCCCGCTGGATGTGGATGCGATGCGGCAGGCAGCATCGTATCTGGTTGGCATGCATGATTTTAAAAGCTTTGCAACAGCCAAACCGGAGGTGACCGACACGGTCCGTACGATCTATGAAACGAGTTTGGAAAAAGAAGACGATCTGATCCGCTTCCGGATCACCGGAAACGGTTTTCTCTACAATATGGTGCGGATTATCACCGGAACACTGCTTGAGGTTGGAAAGGGTGATTATCCGCCGGAGAAAGTAAAAGAAATCCTTGCGGCGAAGGATCGAAAAATGGCGGGAGCAACGGCAAGGCCGGAGGGGCTGACCCTGGTGCAGATCCGGTATCCCGAATGGGATTTCGAGTAAAGACATAAGTGGTCTGTATTTTCCGCAAAACGGGACTCGCAGTTTGCGAAAAAATGCAAAATATGGGTAAAAAACAGTTGACATTCCAAAATCCGTATAATATAATTACTAAATGTGTGACGTAGTTTGAAAACGCCGATGCCATAAGCCCCGGTAAGGCGGTTTCCTATATACATGAAACAGTAAATTGAATTTTTCACAGGAGGTATATCCATGAACACCTTTATGGCAAATCCAGATAAGATTGAAAGAAAATGGTATGTTGTTGATGCAGAAGGATGTACATTAGGACGTCTGGCATCTGAAGTAGCAAAAGTATTACGTGGAAAAAACAAACCGGAGTACACTCCGCACGTAGATACTGGTGATTACGTAATCGTAATCAACGCTGATAAAGTAGCAGTAACCGGTAAAAAACTGGATCAGAAGATCTATTACAGCCACTCCGATTATGTAGGCGGAATGAAAGAAGCTACTCTTCGTGAGATGATGGCTAAGAAACCGGAGAAGGTTGTTGAACTTGCAGTGAAAGGCATGCTTCCAAAAGGACCTCTTGGAAGACAGATGTTCACAAAACTTCACGTATACGCTGGTGCAGAGCACGCTCATGCAGCTCAGAAACCAGAAGTATTAACATTTTAATAGGGAGGTAAAGAACATTGGCTAGCGCAAAATATTACGGAACCGGAAGAAGAAAAAAATCTATCGCAAGAGTATATCTTGTACCGGGAACTGGTAAAGTTACCATCAATAAAAGAGACATCGATGAGTATTTTGGTCTGGAGACCCTGAAAGTTATCGTTCGTCAGCCTCTGGCAGCTACAGAGACCGCTGATAAATTTGACGTGATCGTAAACGTTCATGGCGGCGGATACACAGGACAGGCAGGAGCAATCCGTCACGGTGTTGCACGCGCCCTTCTGACTGTAGACAACGACTACAGACCAGTTCTGAAAAAAGCAGGATTCCTGACTCGTGATCCTAGAATGAAAGAGCGTAAGAAGTACGGTCTCAAAGCAGCTCGTCGCGCTCCGCAGTTCAGCAAGCGATAATCGACTGCTCAGGCTATATCAAAATGGTTCAAAAAGCCCGGAAAATCAAGGTTTTCCGGGCTTTTGCTATATCTAAACGGGCTGATATGGTTTGACCAAATTTGGCAAAACGAGAGCCGATTTCACCCAATTTTTAGTGGTCCGCAAGTGGTTAACTGGCCAAAAAGAGGGCGAAAAGAGGGGTAAGTGGTTCCCAAAGTGGTTAACCGAGAGCCGATTTTAGGGGTGCTTTTCAGCCCTCCTTCCCCTCGTTTTTTGACTGTGGCAGTTTGGCATAGTTTGAGCTAATTTGAATAATTGAATATGAATTTGATGTAGCACACAGATCATAAATGACTGGGTGCTTTTTTCATTTCAGGAACTCGTATTCCGGCGATAGAAAGAGCCGTCACTTCACTTTTTATTTTGGAGTGGCGGCTTTTTCTATTTCCAGAAGCAATAGCAACAATTAGAAATGAGGTGAAGTCAATGAACACACAGATCATTGCCATTGCCAACCAGAAAGGCGGCGTTGGCAAAACAACAACCTGTGCCAACTTGGGAATCGGGCTGGCACAGGCTGGGAAGAAGGTCCTGCTGATCGACGGAGATCCGCAAGGGAGTCTGACGATTAGCTTGGGCAATCCACAGCCTGACAAGCTGCCCTTTACGCTGTCGGACGCTATGGGGCGTATCCTGATGGATGAGCCGCTTCGTCCCGGCGAGGGTATCCTGCACCACCCAGAGGGTGTAGACCTGATGCCTGCGGACATCCAGTTATCCGGTATGGAGGTATCCCTGGTAAACGCCATGAGCCGTGAGATTATCTTGCGGCAATATCTGGACACGCTGAAGGGGCAATACTCCCATATCCTCATCGACTGCCAGCCCTCCCTGGGTATGCTCACAGTCAATGCGCTGGCCGCTGCGAACAGGATCATCATTCCCGTTCAGGCGGAGTACCTGCCCGCCAAAGGGCTGGAACAGCTGCTCTCCACGGTAAACAAGGTAAAGCGGCAGATCAACCCCAAGCTCCAGATAGACGGTATCCTGCTGACGATGGTGGACAGCCGAACCAACTTTGCCAAAGAGATCTCCGCGCTCCTGCGTGAGACCTATGGCAGCAAGATCAAAGTATTCGGCACAGAGATTCCCCATTCTGTCCGGGCAAAGGAAATCAGCGCCGAGGGAAAAAGTATTTTTGCCCATGACCCTGGCGGCAAGGTGGCAGAGGGGTATCGAAATCTGACGAAGGAGGTGTTGAAACTTGAAAAGCAGCGCGAAAAAAATAGAGCTGGCCTCGGTAGATGATCTGTTCTCCACCGAAGAAGGCCGTCAGGATGCAAAGCTGGAAAAGATTCAGGAGATTCCGCTGTCTGAACTGCATCCCTTTAAGAACCACCCATTCAAAGTCAAGGATGACGAAGCCATGATGGAGACCGCTGACAGTATCAAGCAGTATGGCGTTCTGGTTCCGGCGATTGCTCGACCGGACCCGGAGGGCGGTTATGAGCTGGTAGCCGGACACAGGCGGCACAGAGCCAGTGAGCTGGCAGAAAAGGAGACTATGCCGGTCATTGTTCGGGATTTGGATGATGATGCCGCCACGATCATTATGGTTGACAGCAACTTACAACGAGAAAGTCTGCTCCCCAGTGAAAGAGCATTTGCTTATAAAATGAAACTGGAGGCCATGAAACATCAAGGAGATCGAGTGGATTTAACTTGTTCCCAAGTTGGGAACAAGTTAGAGGGCAAGAAGTCCAGTGAGATTTTGGCAGAGCAAGTAGGTCAGAGTAAAAACCAGATTTTTCGCTATATCCGTCTGACAGAGCTGATTCCCGAATTGATAGATATGGTGGATGAAAAGAAGATTGCCCTGAACCCTGCCTATGAGCTGTCCTTTCTCAAAAAGGAGGAACAGGTAGACCTGTTGGACGCGATGGACAGCGAACAGGCTACCCCTTCTCTTTCTCAAGCCCAGCGGCTCAAGAAATACAGTCAGGAGGGGCATCTGACCCTCGATATGATGCGTGTCATCATGGGTGAGGAAAAGAAAAGCGATCTGGATCGAGTGACATTTACCTCTGACACCTTGCGGAAGTATTTCCCTAAAAGCTATACGCCCCAGCGGATGCAGGAAACTATTATCAAGCTGCTGGAACAGTGGCAGAAAAAACGCCAGAGAGATCAGGAACGATGAAAGGAGCCGCCTATGAGGGATATTTCAGCCCGCGAGCTGAAAGGACACAACATTCTCGCCGTAGAGAGGTTTTGGGATGACACACGCTGGATGATTGAGTTTTCCGTCCTGCGTCCCAGCACAGCTTACGGCAGTCCCGGAGAGGAAATGCGGCTGTTTTTGACCGAGGACGGGTATCAGGCCGCCCTGCAAAGCCAGCAGCGTCGGGAGATCAAGATCAAGCGTTACGCTCGTGTGATTGAGGGACATATCCTCGATTTCAAACCGGGAAAACACCGCCGCCACTCATAAACAAATCATTACTGCGAAAGGAAAGGATTGAAATGTGTACTGTAAAGGAAATCCGGGAAGCAATCCGGGAGGATTGCCATTCCCAGCATGGTATGGAATTTATAGAGATTGACCGTGTTCTGCAAACTCTGCCATTCTCTCAGGGAAATGACCTGTTGGACAGACCGCCCATTCCCAAGCGCCCCTACCGGCGCAGAAAAAGTGAACAAAACAGCTGACTGCCACAATTCTTTTTACAGGATTGTGGCTTTTTTCATACCCTGAGAAATTTGGAAGGAGTGAGGTCAATGGCCGTATTTCGCATTGAACGAACCAGAGATTATACCGTGATGAGCAATCACCATTTACGCAACGGGAAACTGTCCCTGAAAGCCAAGGGGCTGCTTTCCATGATGCTGTCCTTACCGGAAGACTGGAACTATACCACCAGAGGGCTTGCCGCCATCTGCAAAGAGGGCGTGGACGCTATCGGCGGCGCGCTGCGGGAGCTGGAAACTGCCGGGTACATTGTCCGCCATCAGCTGCGAGACCGGCAGGGTCGGATCAGCGATACCGAGTATGTTATCTACGAGCAACCACAGCCGAAGAACCCGGATACGCCCCAGCCGGATACGGCTTCACCAGATACGGAAAACCCGGATATGGTAAAACCGGATACGGAAAAGCCCGCAGAATTAAATATAGAGAAATCAAATACAGAAAAAACAATTACTTATGGATCAAGTACCGATTCTATTCCCTTCCGGGAGCCAGCGGCAGCACAGCTGCCGGAACGGAAAGGAAGGGATGCGATGTCTGTCTCAGAGATGGAAAATTATCGGGATTTGATTCTGGAGAACATCGAGTATGACCACCTGTGCCGGGAGTTTACCACCTACCGGGAGGACCTGGACGAGATTGTGGAGCTGATGGTGGAGACCGTCTGCGCCAAGCGGAAAACCACCCGGATCGCTGGCAGCGACTTCCCCCATGAGGTGGTCCGCTCCCGTTTTTTGAAGCTGGATTGCTCCCACATCGAGTTTGTCATGGAATGCCTGCGGAACAATACCACCGAAATCCGCAACATGAAGCAGTATCTGCTTGCGGTGCTGTTTAATGCGCCGACCACGATCAGCAACCACTACACCGCACAAGTTAACCACGATATGTACGCAGGCGGCTGGTAAGCAGCCGCTTTTCTGCTGCCCGAAAACACCGGGAGAAAGGATTTTGCCATGAAACGACCTCTTGCCTACATTACGGCTCCATGGAGCAACAGCCAGTATGAGAACGCCGAGAACGCTGCGGCCTACTGCCGTCAGGTGTACGATGCCGGGTATTCGCCCATCTGCCCGGTGCTGTTCCTGCCTACCTTCCTCAAAGACGAGATTCCACAGGAACACAAGGACGGGCTGGATATGGCGCGGGACTACCTGCGCCGGTCCCATGTGCTGGTGGTCTGCGGCCACGGCATCGACGAGACCGTGAAGAATGACATTGCCACCGCCGAGCGCCTGCGGATCACCGCCACCACCCTGGACGGTATCCTGGCCGTGAAGGGCCAGGGACGCGGGAAAGGAGGCGCACGCCATGCCTGAGCGTAAGACCGTGGGCCAGCTGATGGAGGAAATGCGCCTCAAAGCCGGGGCGCAGAACTACCACGGCCATGAGTACATGGATTTGGAGCGGTTTGCCGAGGACACCCGGCACATGATTATCTTCGATGTGCTGACCGACGATTCCCCGGTGGGCTGGAAAGGTGAACGGACCCGCCTGTTTCTGACGGAGGCCGGATACCAGAAAAGCCTGGAGAACCAGGAAAAGGGCCACATCAAGATTCTCAGCCATGCCAAAGTGCGCCAGGGCCATCTGTACTATGACCGCTCCGACCAGCTGCGCTGAAAGGAGCCTGCCATGCTGAAATACCTGCTGCGGCGGCTGGTGGTCCCGCCTTAGTATCAAGTGCCACCCCTGCAAAATCCGTGGAAAGGAGGCGATGACCTATGCAGGAGGAAGTGGAAAACAGGACTTTGACGCTGGTAGTCAGCGGAACAAAGTTTACCGGGCGGTTGATGAAAGCCGCCATCACCAAGTACCTTGCCCACCGCAAGGAAAAGAAGCTGCAAAAACAGAAAAGCCGGGATACCCCCGTGATTCCCCACGGCAAGCAGACGGTGAAACAGCTGATCGGCCAGAATCAGGGCGTTTCCAACATCGAGATCACCGACCCCTCCATCAAGGAGTTTGAGAAGATCGCGCGGAAATACGGCGTGGACTATGCGGTGAAGAAGGACCGCAGCAGCTCCCCACCCAAGTACCTGATCTTTTTCAAGGGTCGGGACGCGGATGCCCTGACCGCTGCTTTTACCGAGTACACCGGGAAAAAGGTCAGGAAGGCGGAGAAATCCGAGCGCCCGTCCGTGCTGGCAAAGCTGAGCCAGTTCAAAGAACTGGTAAAACACGCCGTCGTGGACCGGAACAAGCGGAAGGAGCTGGAACGATGAAAAAGCAGCTGAACATCAAAAAGCTCATTTTGCTGAATCTGCCGTATATCCTGATGGGGCTTTTCTCCACCAACTTCGGTGAAGCGTGGCGGATGGCCGTGGGTGCGGACGCTTCGGCAAAAATGCTCTCGTTCTTCTCCACGCTGCCGGTGGCGCTGGCCAGCTGGTGGCCCAGCCTGCACCCGCTGGACCTGCTGGTGGGCCTGTGCTGCGGCGGCGGCCTGCGTCTGGCGGTGTATCTCAAAAGTAAAAACGCCAAGAAGTACCGTCATGGCATGGAGTATGGTTCTGCCCGTTGGGGAACCAGTGAGGATATTGCTCCCTACATCGACCCGGTGTTCCAGAACAATGTCATTCTCACAAAAACCGAAAGCCTGACCATGAACAGCCGCCCCAAGGACCCAAAGACCGCCAGAAACAAAAATGTGCTGGTGATCGGCGGCTCCGGTTCCGGTAAGACCCGTTTCTGGCTCAAACCAAATCTGATGCAGATGCACAGTTCTTATGTGGTCACAGACCCGAAGGGAACCATTTTGGTGGAGTGCGGGAAAATGCTCCAAAGGGGCGCACCCAAACTGGGAAAGGACGGAAAGCCCATGAAGGATAAGCACGGCAAGGTCATTTATGAGCCGTACCGCATCAAGGTTCTAAATACCATCAACTTCCGAAAATCAATGCACTATAACCCTTTCGCCTATATCCATAGCGAAAAGGACATCTTGAAGCTGGTCACAACGCTGATCGCCAATACCAAAGGCGAAGGCAAGGCCGGGGACGATTTTTGGGTCAAAGCAGAGACCTTGCTGTATTGCGCGCTGATTGGGTATATCCACTATGAGGCTCCGGTAGAGGAGCAGAATTTCTCTACCCTCATCGAGTTCATCAACGCCATGGAGGTTCGGGAGGATGACGAGGAGTTCAAAAATCCGGTAGACCTGATGTTTGATGCACTGGAATCGGAAAAGCCAAACCACTTCGCAGTGCGGCAGTATAAGAAATATAAGCTGGCAGCCGGTGATATATGCTCTAAGTGACTTCTTAATCATGATTTTGTCATGGTTAGTGAAGCAATCACTTAGAGCATTTTTGGTTTGCGCGCCATGGGCGCGCTCTAATGGGTGAAAGTCCCGAACACGCCTAGGCAACGAGGAAGTGTATAGCAGAACAGCAAGGGTGTCCATCGTGAGGTGG